>JBQTHW010000251.1:0-4724 GCA_052389495.1 Methanobacteriota archaeon
CGGCGGTCCTGTGCCTCGTCGGGCAGGCGCGGTGGGGCGCCCCGATCCGCCGAGTGGGACTCTTCGTGGTCGGCGTCACGTACTTCGCGGCGCGGTTCGTCGACCTCGGCGTCGACGTCGTCCCGGCCCTCGCGTTCCTCACGGTCCTGATTGTCCACGTCGAGCTGAGGTCCCTCGCGGACCGCTTCGCGCCGATCGTCGACCGGTCGATGGACGCCGACACGCGACGCCGGGTCCACGCCGCCCTCGGCCGGGCCGTCGCGCGCCTCGGAGTGGCGGCGACCTTGGCCGTCCTCGTCCCGATCCTCGCGGCCGACCTCGCGCTCGCGGGGCTTGTCCCGGCGACGTCCGTGGGGACGGCCCTCCTCTTCGCGGCGGGGATCCTCGCGATCGTGATCATACTCGCCCTTCTCCCGACGATGGGGCGCGAACGAGAGGCATGAACGCGGACGCGAGCCGGGCGCACCGGAAAACTCATTAGGCCTCGGGATTTGTCAACGGTCGCTGCCCCGGTGGTCTAGCGGTCTATGATCCCGGCCTGTCGAGCCGGGTGCTCGGGTTCGAATCCCGACCGGGGCGTTTTCATGAAGGGGAAGCGTCGGATACATCCCCAGATGGGTTTCTGACCCGTTTTTGAGGGCTTCCCATGCCCGGCTCGGTTGGAGCCGGGCTCTATGCCAGGCACTCCCGAGAAGGTGAGCGCTCCCTACTGGCGGCGATTCGCGGGTTTGCCGAGAAGCTCAATCCAGATCCCGTCGGGGTCCTTCACGTACGCGAGGATGTAGCCTGCCTCTTCCCATGGTTGGATCGCCACCTTCGCGCCTGCGCGCACGAGACGTCGGAACTCCCTTCGCACATCGCGGCACCAGAACGCGATGTGGTCGAGCTCCTCGCCGCTAGCGTACGGGGAGTAGTACGGATTGTCTCTGGGGTACCAGTTCAACTCCAGGCGATGTCCGCTGCCCGGACCGGCCAATTGCACGAAGACCCCGCCGTGGGCCATGCGCCCTCGCGAGGCTTCCTTCATTCCCAGGGCCTTCCGGTAGAAGGCGAGAGATCGCTCGAGGTTTCGTACCCTAATGCCCGTGTAGAGGAACCGGATGTCCACGCGGGGGAATCCACGCCGCCGGCAAAGCCCTTGCGATGCTCATGGACACATTCGTTATCCTTCGAAGGCGCGCGCAGCGCTCAGGGCCGAGGCGGCCTTCCGCGAGCTTCGGGAGGCCGTCCCGAGTCCTGCGGTGCGCAGGTGGGGTCTGGTCGCCAACATGGCCGCGTCCCTCCGTGATAACGCCCCCCGACCGGGGCGTTTAATCCTGTCAGGTTGGTCGGCTTGACCCCGAAGACAAGAATCCTTGGTTGAGCTCCATTCACGTGTCCCAACCGGAGCAGGAACCCTAACTCTTGCGCCGCCGCGATGGCGCGGGGCGTGGAAGGGGCTTCCAGTCGGGGTCTCGTTTGTACAGAAGACGTATCGGGTCGAAGAACCCCAGCCAGCGGAACAAGCGCTGAGCCTGTCGTAAGGACGACCTGTTGGCGCCGCCTTGTAGTCTGGTTTCGTTAGTTGGAGGCCGTCATCCTCCCACCAGCACACCGGACAGATGTCGTATGTGCCAGGTGGCGGTTCATCGAGCGTCTGGTACCCGCAGCATGGGCAGGTGTACCTTCGGGGCTTCCGCGCTGTCATGGTGGTCGTCGACCAAGCCCTCACTCGCCTTCGAGGATTGAAACGTTGCGGTCACCGAGCCATTCGGCAGGAAGTTAGGCCTGACGACCACATCAACAGGATTCCGCGCCCCCCGACAATGGGCTTCTCACGAGTGCCTTCACGATCCTACGCACGGTCCGGGCCGTCCACGTTGACCACGGTCGCTCCTCCGCCCGCGAGGACGTTCACGACGACGGCGTCCTCACCGGGGGAGGGGTTCACGTCACGGTGGACCAAGCGCGGTGGGATGTGGAAGAAATCGCCGAGGCCCAGGTCCGCCGCACGTGATCCGCCGGGCCCGTACTCGAGGCGGAGGCGGCCCACAACGATGTAGCCGAACGGGCGCCGCGCGTCGTGATGATGCCAGCCGGAGGCCACTGCGCCGGGGACTCGGGTCTGGGATACGGCGATTCCGCGCAGATCGAACGCCCTGTCGCGAGTGATCCCTTGCGTCGCGTCTCCCGCGCGGAGATCCGCGTGTCGGACGACCTCGATGCGCGACATGGGAGGGCCGACGGAGCGAACCGGGATAAAGATTCGGCCACGGGTCGCGACCCGGGCGCTCCATCGAGAATCCAGGTGTGCGCATGCATTCGGAAAGCCCGTGCTGGCGCACATCGGTCGGAACCCGAAATCGGCCCTCCGCACGCGAGTTTTCGTGCTCCGGTATTGTCTTTTTGTCAAACCGCACCTTGCATTTTCTCCGAGGGATTCAAGCCATCGAATCCTCGTCGGCCGCCGGGGGAGAGGATGGTACCCGTGTTCGGGTCCTCGACGCGTGCCCTCGCCGCGGCCCTCATGGTTTCGGGCGACCGGCGACGAACGCGGCGGTTGGCCGTGAGCGCGATCGCGCTCCGGCTCCTCGCCGTGGGCGCGGCGTGCGTCGTGGGCGTCGTGCTGCTGCTCGGCTGATCCGGCGCCTCGTGCGCCGGCGGCGCGGATGCAGGTCCTGACCAGTTTGGACACCCTCCGAGCGTCCGAGGTCCGTCTGGGCCTATCCACCGTTGGTCGCCCGAACCCCCCGGTCTCCGGGAGATCGGTTCGGCAGGCTTCGTGGCCCCTCGCGCCCTCCTCGGCCGACATCAGGTCTTTACGCCTGTCGGCCGTTCGTGCCTCCATGTCCTCGCGACCCGTCCTGTACTCGATGCCGATCAGCCACTACTGCGTCTCCGCGGACCGCATGCTTGCGTTCAAGGGAGTGCGCTTCGACACGGTCCACGTGCCGTACCACGACAAGGGCGATCTGATCAAGGCGACGGGCCAGGACTACGTGCCCACGCTCGTATGGGAAGGCCGAACCGTGCTGTGGCACGACATTCCGGACTTCCTCGAGCGGGAGCGGCCGACACCGACCCTGTACCCGTGGGGTCAGAAGGGCCTCGCGTCCGTGCTCGAGCATTGGGGCCACCAGGTCCTCGAGGAACGCGTCTGGCGGTACGTCGTCACGAAGGTTCCGCCCGTGCTGGGGGACGACCGCGAGCGCTGGGTGTTCGAGGAGATGCAGACGCGGGCTCGCGGGCCGTGGCACGTCCTCGAGATGCGCCGAGAGGAGTTCCGACAAGACATGGACAAGCACCTCGGCATGGTCGAGGCGATGCTCGACGGGCGCGACTGGATCTTGGGGGAGCCGGGCCTCGCGGACTTCGGGATCTACGGGAGCCTGTCGCCCCTCCTCACAGTGGGCGAGACGATTCCCGAGCAGTTCCCACGGCTCGGCGCGTGGGCGGCACGAATCCAAGCCCTCGGGCGCTGACCCTCCTGATTGCTCCGGCCCGGTTCGGTGTCGCCTCGGCCCTCCAAGGTGGGCTGAACGCCGGGATTTCAGCGGGGGTTCGAGTCTGGTAGGCCGGCACGTTCGCTGTCCACCCAGGAAGCCTTAAGTATTACGTGTTCCCTATTGCATTACTCATGCCAGTTCGTACGACGACAGTCACATCGAAATACCAGGTAACCATACCAAGGAGGTTCGTGAGGACCTCAAGATCGAGACCGGAGACAAGATTACCTTCGTCCGGACACCGGACGGATACGCAATACGCCGAGCCGAGGAGCTCCTGGAGTGGCTCGCCAACACGATGGAGGGAATCGAGGACACGATTCGAGAGAGCCGCCGGGGTTTCAGGCCGCGGGGTGCCAATTGGCATCGCTGGTTCTTGACACGAACACGCTCGCGAATTCCAAGCTCCTGCTCTGGCTCAAGAATTCCGACGAGGAATCGTGGCTCCCTGCGGTCGCATTCATGGAGGCTTCGTACCACACCCTGAAGCGAAACCGTTCGGTCGAGGATTTCCTTCAGGCCCTCGACGCCGCAGGCATCCGAGTCCTCCCCTTCGACAGGGACCAAGCGACGGAGGCGGCTCGCGCGGCGATCGGACGCTGGGACTTCTCGACGAAGGCCCGTGATTACGCAATTGGCAGCGCGGCGAAGGCTCGAAACGCCACGCTGGTCACGGAGAACAAGCGGGACTTCTCATGGCTCCCCCTCGTGAAATCGCCGCGCGAAGTGATGACCGCCCGATGAATCGCGTCGGTTCTCTGGCTCGGTCGTGCATCCGTTCCGTGACAGAAACAATCCCTAGCCCGTGCCCCCAGCTCGCCGGACGCTCGGAGCGGATCGTATCCAAGCCTTCGGCCGTTGCAACTTCGCGGGCGGCCGACGCGTGACGGGGTCTATCGGCGCTCGCCCGTCCGGACCGTTTCCCCGCTTCCTGCAGCGGGCACGGGCTTCCGTTCGGGCTCGGGGGCGGGCCTCGCGACCCGGCTCCCCGCTTCGATCAACGCCGACCCGACGATCGCGCCGAAGAAGCCGAAGGCGAACGACACCTCCGCGAGGCCGGCGGAGGCCCCCTGGTTCACGAGGTTCGCCGCGACGAAGAGGAGGATCGCGTAGAGGACGAGCACGAGGATCCCCGAGGTTCCGAAGCTCGTGACCCGACGGCCCACGATGGCGGCGGCGAACGCGGCGATCACGCAGACTCCGAGCCATCCGAAGGCGGCCCACGCCCACGGGCCTTGG
>JBQTHW010000252.1:0-8836 GCA_052389495.1 Methanobacteriota archaeon
GACGCAACCAGGCTCGCAGGAGGTCAGGTTCGAGTTCGCCACATAAACGTACCCGTTCTGACTGTTGTACGCCGCGGCGTAGGGACCGTTCCCCACCGAGACTGACGCGATTAGAGTGCCGCCCCCCGAGCCGGATGTCGAGGCCGAATATTCGGGACCTTCGGTCGATCGGTTCTCCCCTCCCGCTTCCCCGCCGAGGAACCCGAGGGTCCTCGACACGATGCCTGCGGCTGCGAGGCTGCCGAGCACGACGAGCACAGCCACGACGAATGCCGGCAGGCCTTGCATCGAATAGCCCCTCCACGTCCGACTGGATGGCAATCGCGTGTTTGGATGGATGCCCAAACAATAAACTTATCCGCAGGGGGAGAGAGCGGCACCGGCCCCTGGCGCCGCGGTCCAAGGTGTTCCTCGTTCAGAAGCCGAACGGAGCCAGCACACTCGTCCGATCGTCAGTCAATCACGCGGGTGTTACTGGGCTAAGAAATAGCATGCTCCCGGCGGGATTCGAACCCGCGTCTGAGGCTCGAAAGGCCCCGATCCTTGACCGGACTAGACTACGGGAGCAGAGGCTCGCGTACGTCCGGCCTCCATAAATCTTTTTGGCGCGTCCGCCGCGCTCGGAAGGTTCTTGGAGGGGCGCGGCATCGGAATCCCGATGGCGCGGGCATCCCGGATCACCGCGGAGTTCGCGTTCGTCTCCGCGGGTCTCCTCGTCGGCCTCATGGGTTGGGTCGTGGACCTTTACGCGACCCTCGGCGCGGAGGCGGGCCACGGCCAAGGCGGCGGCGGGCTCTTCCTCCGCCTCAACATCACGTTCTTCGCGCTCGGCCTCGCCGCGATCGGCGTCGGGTACGAGCATCACGAGCGATTCGCGCGCGAGCCGACGTGGGGCGTGCGATACCTCGCGGGGTACCTGATCCTCGCGGACGGACTCCTCCACGCGTTCGCCTTCAACGACCACCTCGCCCAGCCGTTCCCCGCCGCGTTCTTCGGGGTCACCGCACCTGTGCAGGTCGCCGTCGGGCTCGCCCTGCCGTACATCCGGCGGTCCCTCGACGCCGCGTGGCTAGGCCTCCTGGCGTTCCTCATCGGGGCGTACGTCGCCACGAGGACGGCGGCCGTCTGGCCCCTCGGGGACGTCGAGGAGGTCGAGTCGCTCGGGATCCTCTCGAAGATCGTCGAGGTGCTCGCGGTCCTCGCCCTCGTCCGGCTCATCCGAGCGGCGCGACGCGGACGTCCGGCGTCGACGACGACACCGGCCTCGGCGTTAGGCGACCCCTGAGCGGGAGGGTCAAATCTCGCCGATCATCTCGCGCGCGAGCAGCTTGTACTCCTGCTCCTTGAGGGCCGCAGGATTCGCGCTGATGAGCAGGTACGAATCGTTCAGGACGACCTTCTCGTTGACCTTCTGCAGGAACCGCTCGACGGACGGAAAGCCGTTCTGGGTGATCATGTACTCGATCCCCTCGAGGAGGACCGCCGCGTTCCCGCCCTCCGACGCGAAGTCCGCGATCGCGGCCGCGATGTCGACGAGGGCCGTCGGTTCGACGATTGCCACACCGGTCTCCTTGCGACCGACGCTCTTCGAGAGCCAGACGTAGCCGGCGTCGGGCAACGCGTACCGGCGGCGGTAGTCGTCCGGGTGCATCCGGGTGATGCACAGCCCCCGCGCGCCGGCCCGTACGAGCCCACCGTACAGCTCGAAGATCTTCTCCGCCCTCGGCTCGCGGACGAGATACGCCCCGCGGCCGCCGACGCCGGCGTGGGGCGCCGGGACGTCGAGGGAGTTCCCGGCGTCCATGTCGACTCGGAGCCCCATCGCCTCGACGTCGCGGTACAGGACCGCCATCTTGGACTTCGCCATCACGCTGAGTTCCGTCGAGGAGTAGCCACGTGTCGTGAGGGAGCCGATCTCCCGCCACGCGGTCTTGAGGCCCTCCTCGTAGCCCTTCAGGAACGCCTTCCGCAGGTCGTCGTCGCCCATCCCGGGCCCGCGTATGCCGCCCGCCTCGATTAGAGACTTTCGGCGGAATCGACTGCGCCCGGGCGCGACGTCACCCGATGTACCCGAGGTCCTCGCGCTTGTCCGGAGGTTCCGGGGCGGCTTCGATGTCCCGCAGCTTCGAGGTGATCTGGTCGATCTGCTTCGCCTTGTTCTCGAGCTCCGAGAAGGAAATCTCGACGTCGAGGACCTTCGTGAGGACCTCGAGGACGGCTTGCGCGCTCTTCGGGTCGACGAAGTAGCCCGACGTCTCGCCCATCAGGCACACGGCCTGCATGTCGTACATCCGGCCGAGGCCGAGCAACAGGCCGCTCGCGCCGACGATCCCCGCGCCCGGCTCGCCGCGCGAGAACACGACGCCGTGCTTCTCCATCTCCTTCACGAGGCTCGCGTGGGTCGCCGCCCCGAGGACGCGGGGCTTCGTGACCATGCGGCCCATCCCGTACCCGCCGAGGGTGAACACCCGCCGGACGCCGAACTTCCGGATCTCCCGGAGGATGAAGTCGCTGAGCTCGTACTGGCCCTCCGGGGTGAGGCCCTGGTAGTCGCCCGTCAGGAGGAGCAGGTCCTTCCCGTTGCCCCGCTTGACGTAGTGCATCTCGTTGTTCACGAGCTTCACCTGGCCGTCCTCCTGCACGAGGACCTGGGGAGGGAAATACTTCGAGAAGATCTCCGCGAACTTGACGGCCTTGAGCTCGTCCTTCAGGTGCTCCGCGGCGAGCTTGCCCACGTTCCCGATGCCCGGGAGGCCCTCGACGAAGATCGGGTCCTCGAGCTTCGGGTGGTCCGTGTATCGGATCACGATGCTTTCCATGGCGAGCCTCCCCGCGTCAGCCTGCGGCGGTACGCGCCGTAGCGGTCCTCGGGCGAATAGCGAGGCGGCATCGGGTTCCCCGCCGGCTCGCCGCACCGCGGACACGCCTCCCGGAGGGTGTACGTCGCGCACGCCCGGCACCTCCGGAGGAGCCCCCGCACGTCGCCTCACTCCTTCCGCTGGAACTTTCCCTGGCCGCCCTTCGTCTCGAGGACCTTCAGGACGCGGTTCGCGGCCTTCTGGATCTCCTCTTCCGCGGTCTTGTAGTCCGGCGCCCGGACGACGATCCGGTAGCGCGGCGCCCCGATGTACTGGACCTTGACCGTCACGATGTCGTCCTGCTTCGCCGCCTTGACGAGGGCGTCGCGCAGGTGGACCGCCCCGTCCGGCGCAAAGTCCGTCGCCTCGAGGTACCCGTCGATCGTCACGAAGGGGAGGACGATGTTCTCCTTCGCGACCTCGGCGAAGGTCGTGACCCACGGGGCCTTGAAGCCCTCCCCCGCGAGGGCCGTCTCGTCGATCGCGGCGTCCTCGAACGCCCGGTACAGGGAGCCGAACGAGTCGAGGAGGTCGTACCCGAACGCGTCCCAGGCCTGTTCGACGGGCATGCCGATGCGCGAGGCGACGATCCCCAGGAGGTTCTCCGCCTTCTGCTCGTTCTTCCACTCCTGGATCTTCTCGCGGCGCTGGTGCTCGTTGACGGCCTTGAGCGACAGGTCGATCTGGCCCTTGTCCTTGTCCACGCGGAGGACCTTGCAGACGACCTTCTGGCCCTCGCGGACGTAGTCCCGGATGTACTTGATCCAACCCGACGAGACCTCCGCGATGTGGATGAAGCCCTCCTTCCCGTCGTACTCGTCGAGCGCGACGAACGCGCCGAAGTTCTTCACGTTCGACACGGTGCAGACGACGAGGTCGCCCTCATCGGGCCACTCGTACGCTTGCCGACGCTCCGGCATTACTCGAGGACCCCCAGGATCTCGCCTCGGATCGTGGCCTTGCCGCCCGTCGGCTTCGCGAGGGTCGCCCCGCACACCTGGCACAGGACCACGGTCGCGGCCCGGTCGAACAGGATCTGCTCGTTGCCACAATCCTCGCACTTGACCCGGAGGAACCGGCTCGTCGGCTTCGGGATCACTTGTGCACCTCGACGAGTTCGAACTTCTTCGCGCGGATGCCGACGCGCTGATGCGCCTTCTTGCACGCCTTGCAGCGGAAGCGGAGATGGACCTTCTTCGTGGGCTTCTCGCGCCCTTCCGGCTTCGGCCTCGGGAAGCCTCCGTACCCGCGCGACACGCGCCGGAACCGCCGCTGGCCCGCCCGCAGCTCGGAGCGCGGTCGGTTCTTCACACGCTCGACCTCGAGCTCGACGTGCTTGTTGCAGTGAGGGCAATATCCTCGGATAGAGCGAGGCATTTTCATGGAGGGACCAAGAGCGCCGTTACAGGGAAGAACTGCTATTAAAGGGTTTGCGGATGCGAGGATCGCGCGCGATTTTCGCGCGAATTTTCCGACGAGGGCGACGCGAGAACGGCGGCGCACGAGTCCGGCACCCGCGGGACGACAACAAATATATATGCTGAAATTAATAATTGGTCGGGAGATACAACCCGAGAGGGGGTTGCGGGCCGGGGGTGCCCATGAGTCGGGACTCGAAGCTGAGCCGTCGCGACGAGGTCCTCGTGGACCTGCTGATCGAGACGGGCATCCCCAAGAACATCGCGAAGACGCTCGTGTTCCTGTCGAAGCGCGAGGAGACGACGTCCGTCGAGATCGAGAAGGCGACGGGCCTGCGGCAGCCCGAGGTGAGCATCGCGATGCAGGAGCTCCGCCGGCGGCGGTGGGTCGAGAAGCGCGACATCAAGAAGGAGGGGAAGGGCCGGCCCGTCCACGCGTACCGGCTCAGCCTCGGGTGGGCGGACGTCCTCGCCCAGGTCGACCGGGAGGAGCAGGCGAAGATCGACCGGATCGAGGCGAACCGCAAGAAGCTCAAGTCCTTCGCGTAGGCCGCTGGGCGCGCACCTTGTGCTCCGTACCGACGAGGACGAGGTCCGCCATCCCGAGGAACAGCCCGTGGCCCACGACGCCGGGGATCGCCTGGATGTCGATCGCGAGCTCGCCGGGTGCCTTGATCGCCCCGAAGCGCGCCTCCGCGAGGTAGTTCCCGTTGTCCGTCCGCGCGAATTCGCCGCGCGTGCGGCGCAGCTCGACCGTGGCGCCGAGCTGCTCGAGGGCCCGCACGGCGACGCGCCAGCCGAACGGATGGACCTCGACGGGCAGGGGGGCGTGCGTACCGAGGCGCGGCACGAGCTTCGACTCGTCCACGACGACGACGAACTTCTTCGCGGCGCGGGCGACGATCCTCTCGCGGAACAGGGCGCCTCCCAGGCCCTTGATCAGGTTGAGCTTCGGGTCGACCTCGTCGGCCCCGTCGATCGCGACGTCGAGGCGGGGGTTCTCCTCGAGGGACGTGAGCGGGATGCCGAGGGACTTCGCGAGGTCCGCGGTCGCGAGGGACGTGGGGACACCCCGGACGTCGACGCCGTCGGCGACGAGCCGCGCGATCCCTTCGAGGACGTAGCGGGCCGTCGATCCGGTCCCGAGGCCCACGACCATCCCCGCGCGGATCGACTTCAGGGAGGCCTCCGCCGCACGGCGCTTCTGGTCCTCGACGGCCACGCCGCCCGCAATGGGCGACGCCACCAAAAGCGTTCCGCGCGCGGAATCAACCTCGAACAAGGTTAACAGTCGCGACCCCGGCCCGGACCGCGTCGCCCTCCCGGCGACAGGGCTATCCCGGCGCGCGCGTTGCGCGCGCGATGCGCCTGGCGGCCCTCTTCTCCGGCGGAAAGGACTCGACGTACGCGACGTGGGTCGCGATGCAGCGCGGGTGGGAGGTCACGCACCTCCTCTCGGTTCTCCCCGCGGATCCCGAGTCGATGCTGTTTCACGTCCCGAACCTCCGCCTCACGCGGCTCCACGCGGAGGCGCTCGGCGTCCCGCTCGTCCACGAGGCCGCGGACCCGGGCGAGACGGGGGAGCTCGACGGCCTCCGCCGGGCGATGTCCCGCGCCGACGTCGACGGGGTCGTCGTGGGCGCGATCGCATCGGACTACCAGCACAGCCGCGTGCACCGAGTGGCGGAGGGCCTAGGGCTCCGCGTGTTCGCTCCCCTGTGGCGACTCGATCCCCACCTCCTCGTCGACGAGTACGTGCGCGCGGGCCTGCGGATCGTGGTCTCGAGCGTCTCCGCGGAGGGCTTCGACGCGTCGTGGCTCGGCCGACCCTGGGACCCGGCAACGATCGAGGACCTGCGCCGCCTCGAGGCCCGCCACGGCGTCCACCCGTGCGGGGAGGGCGGCGAGTTCGAGACCCTCGTCCTCGACGCGCCCTTCTTTCGGAAGGCGATCCGCGTGGACCGAGCCACGACATCGTGGCGCGGATCCTCCGGCGTCTGGAGGGTCGAGGCAGCGAGCCTTGTCCCGAAGTCCTAGCGGCTCCCCCGGGACCGCTTCCGCGCCGATCGCTTCGCGGCAAGCAGCCGCTCGATCCCCTTCAGGTCGCCGAAGAACCGCTCGCGATCGTCCTCCTCGGCGATGTCCTCGCCCGCACGCCGCCCGAGGGCGAGGTGACGTCGCGCGTCCCCGACGCGTCCCGCGGCGACGTTCGCCCGGGCGCTCGCCTCGTGCGCGAACGCGAGGACGAAGTCCCCGAGGCCGTGGCGGCGGCACAGCTCGAGGCACCGCCGTGCGTGGTACAGGGACGGCTCCGCCCGGCCGAGGATCGCGTACACGTGGGAGAGCTGCCACTCCCCGATCGCGAGGTTCGTGGGGGTGCCGACCTTCGACCAGTGGTACCGAGACGCGTGGGCCGCATGGATCATCGCGTCGACCTCGGCCGGCGTGCGTCGTCGCTTGTCGATCAACGTCCACGTCTCGTTGAACAGGTCGGCCGCCATCTTCCGGTGCCACTCGCGCTCCGTCCGCGGGGTCGTTGTCACGCGTCCGCCTCCGGACGCCCGGCGGGTGGGGCTGGGCCGATTTGAACGGCCGTCGCAGGCTCTTCCGCCCCCGTGGCGGGGTCCCAAAGCCCGAAGGATACCAAGCTACCCCACAGCCCCAGGTGCGCGGGCAAGCACGAGCCGATACATAGACCCTGACGTCCGGGGGTCATCGCGCGGGCCGACGTCGCGCGAGGCGCGCCCACAGGTCCCGGGCGGTCCGCCTCACGGCGGCGACGCTCGTCATCGTGGGCTTCCAGCCCGTCGCACGGAGCCGGTCGATCGCGAGCTGCATCGTCCGCACGTCACCTGCCCATCCGCGGCCCTCCCCCGCCCCGCCCGTCCACGTGTACGCCACGTCCCGAAGGCGGAGCTCCTCGCAGATCGCGTCCGAGATGTCGTGGACGGAAATCGCGTCCTCGGAGCCGAGGTTGTAGACCGTGACGGGCTCCATCGCCGCGAGGACGCCCGCACGGATCCCCAGGATGACGTCGTCCACGTGGACGTACGACTTCGACGTGCCGGGGTCGCTCCCCACGATCTCGAGCCGCCTCGGGTCCTTCGCGAGCTTGCGGACGAGGTCGTGGACGACGCCGTGGCCGCTCCGCCCTCCGACGACGTTCGCCATGCGGAAGACGACGGCCTGGATCCCGAACGTGTGCGCGTACGCCGACAGGAGCGCCTCCGCGGCGAGCTTCGACGCCCCGTACAGGGAGATCGGCTCCATCGGCGCGTAGTCCTCCGGCGTCGGGACGACGCGCGCCTCGCCGTACACGGTCGACGTCGACGCGAATACGATGCGACGCACCTTCGCGGCGCGGCACGCCTCCAGGACCCGCCACGTCGCGACGACGTTCTCGTCGAGATGGGGGCGCGTGCCCTCCTTCCCCAGCCGGACGTCGGGGTTCGCGGCGAGATGGTACACGAGGTCCGCGCGGCGGAACGTCGCACGCAGGTCGGCGCGGAGGAGGTCCTGCCGCACGAGGCGCGCGCCCCTCGCCAGGGCGGCCGCCGCGTTCTCGCGATCGCCGACGCGCAGGTGGTCGACGAGGACGACGTCCGCCGCGTCGACGAGGGCCTCCGCGAGGTGGCTCCCGATGAAGCCGGCCCCGCCCGTGATCACGACGCGCGGCGTCCCCAAGAGGGTCCCGCGGCGGCACCGGGGCGAACCGTATTCAACCTTCCTTCCGTGCACCCTCGAGGAACGCGACCAGCGCGTCGACGGCGCGCGCGCGGTGGGAACTGAGGTTCTTCTCGTGGAGACTCATCTCCGCGAACGTCCGCGTCTGCCCCGCCGGGACGAAGATCGGGTCGAAGCCGAACCCGGCCGTCCCGCGCCCCCGATCCGAGATCGTGCCGCGCACCTCGCCCCGGAACGTCGCGTGCTCGCCCCCGTGGCGAAGCAGGAACGCCGTCTCGAAGGAGGCGCCGCGGTCCGTGCGCCCGGCGAGAAGCGTGAGGATCCCCGCCGTCCCGAGGCGCTTGTAGACGTACGAGGAGTAGGGCCCCGGGAACCCGTACAGCGCGTCGACGAACAGGCCGGAATCGTCGATCAGGTAGTCTCCCCGGACCTCGTCGTCGAGGACCGTCGCCCCGAACCGCACGATCTTCTCGAGGCTGTCCGCCTGGATCTCCGGGTAGCCGCGGTCGAGCCGCTCGATCCGGATGCCGCGCTCCAGGAGCCGGTCGAACACCTCGCGGTACTTCCCTTCGTTCGTCGTCACGAACCGGATCACGTGTACCGCCCCCGCCCCTCGATCTCCCGGACCTTCGCGACGACGCCGCGCGCGCCGACGCCGAACGTCTCCCGGTATCCGGCGAGGACGTCGCGGTAGTACGCCGCGGCGTGGGCGTGCGCGCTCGTCAGCGCCTCCCGGAGCAGGTGGAGGTCGACCCCGCGGGCCTCCGCGCTCGCCTCCTTCCCCCCGAGACTGAAGTCGATCATCACGACGCGACCGTCGCGCACGATCATGTTCGACGTCGTCAGGTCGCCGTGGACGATCCCCGCCCGATGGAG
>JBQTHW010000253.1:0-4804 GCA_052389495.1 Methanobacteriota archaeon
AGCCGCGAGGATCCCGTGCGCGATGCCGAGGTGCTCCGCGAGCAGCCGCATCTCCCGGTCGAGCCGCGCGAGGACGTCCGCCCGGTCGACGAGGAGATCCGCGCGGGCGTCGTCCCAGCGTCCCTCCACGACGGCCGTGTACTCGTCGTGCACGTCGATGTACTTCGGTTGCTGCTCCCACTCGCCGCCCCAGTACAGGTCCGCCTCGATGTCCGCGATGATCTCGTGGTACGTCTCGTGGGACATGCGGTGACCCCAGTCCATGCCGGACACGTCGACGAGGGCCCGGACCGCCGCGCGACGCCCTCCGAGGCTGAGCGCCGTGAGCGCCGTGTCGATGCTGTTGAGGTCCGACGCGTACTGCTCCCCTCGGTGGAAGAACCACCAGCCGCCCATCGAGCCGCCCGTCGTGATCATCCAGTTCACGATGTGCGTACGAGCCTCCATGATCGCCTTGTTGATCGCGCCGGCCT
Organism: Methanobacteriota archaeon; assembly: GCA_052389495.1. Lineage (GTDB taxonomy): Archaea > Thermoplasmatota > Thermoplasmata > RBG-16-68-12 > RBG-16-68-12 > RBG-16-68-12. The sequence goes on from JBQTHW010000253.1 coordinate 474, forward strand.
CCGCCGCGATCGCCGCCCGGTCCGAGCCGCGGGCGCGGTAGTCCCGCTCGAGCGCGTCCATCCGCGCGCGCAAGGCGGACCAGTCCGCCTGGAGGGCCTGGACCGCGGCCTCCGCGTCGCGGTACCGGCCGGCGAGGGTCGGATCCGGGGCGAGATCCTCCACGAGCCGGACGCCCTCCGCGACCCACGAGAGCGTCGAGCCGAGATCGATCGGGAGGAACAGGCGGTTCGCGAGCCGATAGAGCAAGACGGCGGAGAGCTTCCCGATCCGGTCGTACTGGTCGCGGCTCTGCACGTCGAACGTGTCGTTCCACGTGTGGTAGACACGCGTGTAGCCCGACTGGCTGCAGCACAGCAGACCGGACCCGCCCGCGACGGCCGTGTAGGACCAGATGTCCGCGAACGGATTCAGGCCGGACCACATGCCCATCGACGCGCTGTAGCCCAGGTCTCGCACGATCTGCTTGAAGACGCCCTGGAGCTCCCAGCTCCCTTCCCACGTCGAGAACCCGGAAGCGCTCGGGTACCCGACGTTGCTGATGTCGACGTGCGCGACCATCCTCGCGCCGATCCCGTAGTGCTGCTTCACGAAGTTGTACGACCCGCCGATCCAGTCGAACCACGTCGTGATCGGCCCGCCGAGCTCCTCGGAGCCGACCATGAGGAACATGAGACTGCGCGCGGGCCGCCACGTCGGCCGCATCGAGCCGATGAGGCGGGCGAGCTCGAGGTTCGTCGCGACGCCGCTGTTCGAATTGCTCGGGCCGTAGAACCACGTGTCGATCTGGGAGCCGCTCATCACGAACTCGTCCGGGTACGTGCTGCCCCAGATGATTCCCTCGACGTACACGGAGCGGGAGATCGCGTCGGAGATGAGGTCCGCGCTCCCGCGCAACGAGACCGTGACGGGCCCGGCCTGGACGAGCGCCTGCAGGTGGTGCGCGACGTTCGTCGTCGTCTGGAAGACCGGGAGCGGACCGGGGCAGACGATGTCCCCTCGCACGCTGTCCGGATGCTGGTTCTCCCCGTAGTACCCGTAGAAGATCGTCGCGATCGCGCCGCGGTGGGCCGCCTCGAAGAGCGGCGCCGTCGGCCACTGCGTGACGAAGTCGTCTCGGAGGATGAGAGCGACCTTTCCGCGCACGTCCCCGGCGCGGTCGAACTCCTTCGCCGTGCCCCGGCCGACCCACGCGAGCTCGGCGACGATCGCGTCGTCCGTCGTGTTGAAGTCGTAGTAGTACCAGTCGCCGACGCGCCGGAAGCGCTCGGGCGAGGCCCAGCCGGACGCCGCGAGCACGTCGTACGCGTGCGGGTCCACGCGGCCCCAGCTCAACAAGCAGTTGCCGTACCCGCTCGACGGGTACGCGACGCCGGCCTCGGGCGCGGTGACGCGGATCTCGCTGAAGCGGAACTCCCAGGAGGTCGTGATGTACGTCCGGATCGCCACGTCGTCGACGTACGGCGCGAGCTGATCGCGGATGTACTGCGCGACGGCGCGTTCCTCCGCGGTCCCGCTCACCTTGCCGATGAGTCCGATCCGGTCCGCCCACCCGTCGTTCGGGGTGGAGATGTACCTTGCGTGCTCCCACGCGTTCGCCGTGTCGTACGAGGCGACGAGGTCCCGCTCGAAGGAGGAGAGCCCCGGTCGCCCCGGGAGCAGGAGGTCCCCGACTCCGGCGACGGACGGACCCGACGCCGCGACGCCCGCGAACGCCGAGACCACGACGATCCAGCACACCGCCCACAGGACGAGCCGAACGCGCAACACCCCCGATCCCCCGGGGGGCATCACACTCCGGGAGATTAAAGCGTTCTCATGGGACCCTGCGTGGCGCGAAAGGCTTGATCGCCGCGGGGATCGTCGTCGCGATCCCCGTCGCCGCAGTCGCGATCCTTCTGCCTGGCGGAGCAGCGACGGCCGGTGCGCGGGGACATTACGGAGAGGGTGTGGCGCCGCTTCCGGGAGGACGCCCGCGTGGGGATCGCCGTGCCGCACCTGCGCGTCGTCGTCGGGGACGCCTTGGACCTCTAGCGGGCGCGCGTCATTCCGCGACGCGGACGGGGATGTGGTGGGCGGCGAGGCGGTCAAGGAAGATCCGTCGGGACTCCTCCGCGAGAGCCTCCGGCGGATACACCCCGGCGGGCTTGACCTCCCCCGACGCGAGCATCTCGATCAGGATCGCGGCGGACACGCCGACCTTGTACGACATGTTCGTCGCACCCGGGATCCACGCCTGGACTTCCCGCAGGGACGGTCCGACGGACTCGTACCGGATCTCGTGGCGGGCACCGGCCCTCGTCCCTTCGACGAGGACGACGAGACAGCCCGTCGCGTCCGTCAGGACGCCGCGCCTCAGGAGCGCCGGAACGTCGGCCGGCGTCAGGGCGGATGGACTCACCGCGACGAGGAGGTCCCGAGGCACGACACGGACCTTGCCGACGCGGACCGGTTCGCGCCGCAGGAGCCCCATCGCGTTCGCCTCCTTCATCTGGTACACGTGGTGGCCGCCCATCTTCAGGTCGACGTAGCGCAGGCCGTGGCCCAGGAACCGCCCGAACGTGATCGGTTCCTCGTGCATGTGCTGGAGCACGGGCTGCGGACCGAACGGTTCCGGGAATTCGAAGACCTCTTCGTCGCTGAAGGGCGGCACGCGGACCACCTTGCCGTCCCGGAACACGGCGGGCGGCTCCTCCATGTCCTCCAGGGCGACCTCCGCGGACCACAGGGACAAGGGCCGAGAGGCGTCGAGCTTCGAGATCAGGCGGACGCGGACCGCGTCGACGGAATCGAGGGCGTCGACGCCTTCCCGCGCGAGGACGTTCGTGATGCCGGGCGATCCGCCGCACTGCATCAGGCCGACACGACCCTTGCGCGCGAACCCCTTCGAGTGCGCGAGCTGCGCGCGGATGTTCGCATAGTCCGCGGCGAGGTCCTGGTAGTGCACGCCGGCCTCGAGCGCTGTGCGCGTGAGCGGGAGGTTGAACCTCGGCAGCGCCGCGTTGACGACCGCGTCGACGTCCGAGAGGGCCCCGCGGAGCGCCCGCCGATTCGACGCGTCGAGGCGCGTCGCGCGGACCTTCCTCGACTTCGCGAAACGCGCCGCGGCGCCCGCCCGCTCCAGGGAGACGTCCGCGCACACGACCTCGTCGATCCCGCTGCTGCGCGCGAGGACGTGCGCCATCACGGCGCCCTGCGCCCCCGATCCGACGAGGAGGACCCGCATGATCCGCCCGGAGGAACGATGTCCCACGTAGATAAGCGTCGGCACGGACCGCGCGAGCGACGCTCCCGAAGCCGGGAGGCCGTCTCGGACGCCAGGCGCTCAGCGAGGTGGCTGGAGATAGCGGGGGTTGTCGAGCTGGATCGTCTCCCGACGGGCGCGGTCGACCTCCGTGAGCAGGTCGACGGCGTGCTTCAGGTTCCGATGGCTCGCCGCGATCCCCCACAGCCCGACGAGGATCATGCCGACCGAAACGGCCGCGGCGACGCCCGTCGACGCGAGAGTCGCCGTGAGCCCGCGTTGGACCGCCTCCGCGAGTCCCGGTGCGGCGAGGAGGACGCCCACCGTCACGCCGGCGATGAAGATGATCGTCCAGAAGACGGTCAAGGCGATCCGCGAGCCCACGCGCGGTTGCGCACGGTTCGTCGACGCCATTCGGTCCGTCGGCGCCCACGGACGCGACGCCTACTTAAAGGGTACGGCCGCGGTTTCGCGGCCCGCAAACGTTCAAGCCGCGCGTCGAGGTGGGCAGGAGGTGGCCCGGTCCTGGGTCCGACGCCTTCGCGGGCTTCCCTGGTGGCGGTTCGCCGCGGGCGTCGTCGCGGGCGGCGCGGCGCTCGGCCTGTCGCTCATCCTGAGGCTCCTGGGACTCGGCCTCTTCGTTCCCGAGGTGGCGGTCGATTTCGTCGTCGACCGCGTCCCGGGCGACGTCGAGGCGTTCTTCATCCGGACGATGGGGGAGGGCGCGAAGGCGCTGGGCCTCGTCACCGCGATCGCCGTGTTCCTCGCCCTGTCCGGCGCGTACGCGCTCCCGTACCGGGCGCTCCAGCGCCGCGTCCGGAACCGATGGGGCCTCCTCGGGATCGTCGCGCTCGGCTACGCGCTCGGCGTCCTCCTCGGCGTCCTGCCGGTCCTGGGCGGCGGCCTGCTCGGCGCCGACACCCCGGTCGGCGCGGGCTTCGCGACGTTCGGCGTGGCCCTCTCCGGACTCGTGTACGCGGCGGCCCTCGACTACGTCCTCGTGGACGTCGCGGCGCGCCACCCGGATGGGTTCCGACCGTCGCGGAGGCAGTTCATCGTCGGTCTCGGCCTCCTCTTGTTCGGAGCGGC
>JBQTHW010000254.1:0-2570 GCA_052389495.1 Methanobacteriota archaeon
GTCGTCGACGACCTCGGAGACGCGACGCACGCCCGCGACGGGCAGACCCTCGCGCGCGAAGAGGGCGTCCCACTCCTTGTACGTGCGCGTGCGGAACGCGTCGGCGACGGATCGGACCACGTCGTCCCGCGCGGCGCCCCGGTCGAACTGCCGGTCCGCGAGGGCCGGGATGCCGAGGAGGTCGCACAGGCGCGCCCAGAACTTTGGTTCGACCGCGCCGGCGGCGACCCATCGATGGTCCTTCGTTTCATAGAGCGCGTAGAAGGGGAACGCGCCGGTGAGCATCGTCTCGCCCGGCCACGGCTCCTCGCGGGTCGCGAGGACGTGCGCAAGATTCAAGAGCATCAGCGACACGGCCGTGTCGAAGATCGACACGTCGAGGAACTCGCCCCTCCCGGTGAGGTCGCGCGTGCGGAGCGCCGCGACGATCGCGAGCGCCGCGTTGAAGCCGCTCGCGAGGTCCGCAATCGGCACGCCGGGGATCACGGGCCGGCCGGACCGGTCTCCTGTCACCCCGAGGATACCGGCGTGGGCCTCGAACGTGATGTCGTGGCCGGGGAGGTCCTTCGAAGGGCCGTCCTGGCCGTACCCGCTGAAGGCGCAGTACACGAGGCGCGGGTTGATCCGGGCGAGGCTCGGGTAGTCGGCCCCGAGACGCGCCATCACGCCCGGCCGGAACTGCTCGACGAGGACGTCCGCGCGCGCCACAAGACGGCGCAGGATGGCCTGCCCCTCGGGCCGCTTGAGGTCGACCGCGAGGGAACGCTTACCTCGGTTCACCATGAGGAAGGGGTACGAAACACCGCGGACGGTCGGCGGGACCGCGCGCATGTAATCGCCGACGTCGGGTTCCTCGATCTTGATCACGTCCGCGCCGAGGTTCCGGAGCAGCTGCGTCGCGAACGGGCCGGGTAGGAGCCGGCTGAAGTCGAGGACGCGCACACTGTCGAGCGGACCGGGCATGGAGGCCCGGAACGGGAGGTGCGGACTTGAAGGTTCTCGGGGCCCCCGACGAGCTCGTGGTCCCTCCGGGCGACTCAGTGGCGAAGATTCTTATCGCGCGGGCCGCATGGTCCCGTCCGAGTTTCATGGCGGACGCGGTCATCGTCGAGGCCGTGCGCACGCCGATCGGCCGGCGCGGCGGCGCGCTGAAGGACGTACGGCCGGACGAGCTCGCGGCCCACGTGCTGCGCGCCCTCGTCGAGCGGGCCGGCATCGACCCGAAGCTTGTCGAGGACGTCGTCCTGGGTTGCGTCACGCAGATCGACGAGCAGGGGCTCAACATCGCGAGGCTCGCCGCGCTCATCGCCGGCTTCCCTGAGTCCGTCCCGGGGGTGAGCGTGAACCGGATGTGCGCGTCCGGGCTCCAGGCGGTCAACTTCGCCTCGATGAACGTGATGACGGGCATGAACGAGCTCGTCGTGGCGGGAGGCGTCGAGTCGATGTCCCGCGTGCCGCTCGGCTCGGACGGGGGCGCCCTGAGCGCCAAGCTCACGGACCGCTACGACATCGTGTCCCAGGGGATCGCGGCCGACCTCGTGGCGGACAAGTACAACATCACGCGTGAGCAGATGGACGAATTCTCCCTGTGGTCCCACCGCAAGGCGGTCCGCGCGATCGACGAGGGCCGCTTCAAGCGGGAGATCGTACCTGTGCCGGTCCTCGACGAGCAGGGGACCAAGCGGCTCTTCGACACGGACGAGCACCCCCGGCGCAACACGTCGATCGAGAAGCTCGCAGCCCTGCCTCCCGCGTTCAAGCCGGACGGACGCATCACCGCAGGAAACTCGAGCGGGATCAACGACGGCGCCGCAGCGCTGCTCGTCACGACGCCGGAGAAGGCGAAGGAGCTGGGCCTCGAGCCTCGCGCGCGGATCGTCGCGACGGGCGCGGCCGGCGTGAACCCGACCGTCATGCTCGACGGCACGATCCCCGCGTCCCGCTCGGCCCTCCGGAAGGCCGGCCTCGAGGTCGACGACATCGACCTGTGGGAGGTCAACGAGGCGTTCGCCTCCGTGCCGATTGCCACGCGCGACACGCTCGGGATCGACGACGGAAAGGTCAACGTGAACGGCGGCGCGATCGCCCTGGGCCATCCGCTCGGATGCACGGGCGCGCGCCTCGTGACGACGATGCTCCACGAGATGGAGCGGCGGGACCTCCGCCGTGGCATCGCGACGTTGTGCATCGGGTTCGGGCAAGGTCTCGCGACGATCATCGAGAGGCCAAGCTAGCCACGCCGCCTGCTCTCTGGGTTGCTCGGCCCTCGTGGTACGTTGGAACTGCTTGGGCCAACCAGCTCAAGCCCGTTGCGGTCTTCCAGCTCCACATCGAGACGGCCGCGTGACCGGAAGATCGCGCGCTCCGGCCACACGGCCAGCCGCCGGGGTCACAATCGTCGGTCGGCCTGGACCGCGAGTAGGGGGTTGCGAAAGGGACGCGGGCGTCCTTCCACCGTCCCGCAAACGGCCCTCCTCGTCAGGGAGGAAAGATTCATGGAGGTGAGAGCCAATCCGGTTGGGTCGGCAGAATTCTAACGTACGGTAGGCCTCCTGTCCGCGGACTGTCGA
>JBQTHW010000255.1:0-3241 GCA_052389495.1 Methanobacteriota archaeon
TCCGAAGCCCGCCCGACGGTGCGGCCTGCGTCGTCGCGACGGTCCGCCCGGTGAACCGCGAGGCCCATGTCCGCACGGCGGGCCCGTTGTCCCCGTGGGCGTGGACGACCGCGATCGTCCCCTGCGCGTTCGCCTTCACTTGGTCCACGACGTCCCCGTCGAGGTCCGTCACAAGGATCGTCGGGAGCCGGCCCCTCGCGAGGGCGGCGCTCGTCGCCTCGTCCGCCGTGATGACGAGCCCGCGGGCGGAGTCGATCTCCCGTTCGACGTTGGGACCGTTCCCGACGACCGTGACATCGGAGCCCTCGAGCACGTCCCGGAGCGCGCGGTCCGGAACGCGCGTCCCGCCGAGGAGCCGGTCGAGCTCCCGCGCGACCTCCTCGTCCTCCGGGCGGGAGAACCCGAAGTCCTCGAGGATCCGCTCGTAGTACGGCTCCCACTCGAGAAAGTCCATCGTCGGCCCCCGGGCCGCTCAGTGTCGCCAGCTGTCCTCGACGGGCCGCTCCTCCGGCGCACGGAACGAGAGGCCCGTCGCGATCGCCAGGAGGAGGGCAAGCGCGATGCTCGTGTAGCCGAGCGGCAGGGCCGTCGAGGGGTCCCACCCGACGATCAGCGCGCCGAGGAGGTTCGCGTTCCCCAGGACGAGGAGCGCGAGGGCGACGAAGGCCCCCGCGACGGGCAGGACGTGCCGCGGCGCGCGCTTGTGGTGCAGCCGCGCCGTGACGACCTTGCCGACCTCGAACAGGAGGGCCGCGAAGACGAACCACCACAGCGCCCCGATCACGAAGGAGAGGAACTGGTCCAGGAAGCCACGGGTCGTCGTCCCGGCGAGGTCGAGCCCGAAGAAGATCCCCACGAGTACGAGGATCACGGAGGACGCCGTGAAGAAGATCGACATGTTGCCCGAGGCGACGCTCGACCGGATCCCCTCGTACGCGGAGCCGACCCAGTCCAGGAAATCCCGGAGGCTCGTGAACGGGAGGGAGATCGCGATCAGGTAGAACCCCGCGAGGATGAGGGCGAGCGCCGTCGCGGCCCCGGGGTACGACAGGTAGATCCCGCCGAACACGAGGAGGACGAGCCCCAGGGGCACGAAGATCTTCCGCCGGACCTTCGGGTTCTTCACGCCCCGGGCGACCTGGTAGTACCACGACTGCAGCGTGACGGCCTGCCGGACGTAGACGCGCCGCACGTGGTCGACGCGGATCCGCGAGCCGAGGATCGGGGCGAACGCCTCGTCCTCCATGCCGTCGGACACGAGGAACGCCCTCGACGGGCGGACCTCCTCGAGGACCTGGTCGAGTTGCTGGGCGAGGACGAGGTCCGAGGCGGACCCCACACGAACGTCGCCGCAGATCGTCGCGATCTCCGCGTCCGCGCCCTGCTTCACGAGGTCGTCGTAGACGGAGACCGCGGCGAGGAGCGCGTTGACGTCGGAATCCTCGGGGTCGGCGAGGCCGAGCTTCATCGCGGCGGCGACGTTGTCGTCCCGACCGACGATCGGCCCCTTGACCCCCGTCTTCACGCCGAGGTCGTCGTCCCGGTCGACGCACAGGACCAGGGTCTTCATCGCGCGCGTCCCTACGAGATGCAGGCTATATCTAATTTCCTTCGCGATTCGTCGGACCGCGTCGGTCCCGGAGGGCGTCGGACGTCTCCCAGGGGGCGCGATCCGTGGCGCCCCGACGAGAGCGCGCGGGGCTCCGGCGCCGCGCGCGCCGCGTTCACGCGAGGAGCGGACGCAGGCGGAACCCGTCCTCGTACAGGAGCGCGTAGTACGACATCTCGTGGTTCGTGCCTCGCATCTTCACGACGCGCAGTTGACGCTGGACGCCGAAATCCCCCTGCCTCGCCTTCCGGAGATGGAGGATTCCGTCCGCGAGGTACTCCTCCTTGTGCCGCGCGTAGCTCGGCGCGCGCTCCCCGTTCCCGACCGGGGTCCGCGACGACTCCGCGACCATGAGGAGCGTCGTGTCGAGCCCTCGGAACCAGTGGATCAGGTCGAACAGCTCGCGCCGCACGTTCGTGAAGCCCGCGAGCATCTCGAGCGCGTCCAAGGAGTCGAGCGCGAGGAGGTGGTAGTCGAACGACGTCTTGAGTCCCTTCGCGTACATCTTGAGGAGGTCGACCCAGGGCCAACCCTGCTCCTTCTCGTTCCCGAACTTGCGTCGAAGGCCCGCGAGGTCGAGGATGCTGAGGTTCTCCGACGTCTCGTCGATGTTGAGACCCATGCTCGCGGCCTGGGCGAGGAGGCTGTCTCGACTCTGCTCCAGGGTCACGTACAGGCTGCGCTCCCCTCGGACCGCGTTCTGGTACAGAACGCTGAACGCGAGGGACGTTTTCATCGTTCCCGGGGAGCCCGTCACGAGCACGAGGCTTCCGGAGGGAATTCCGCCTTGCAGGACGTCGTCAAGACCTTCGACGAAGGTTGCGGTTCGCTTCATAGCTCGGCCCCCACGACTTGGAGATTGCGGCAGAGGGAACGGACCCGCTCGCGAAGCCACGCGCGGGGTCCGTCGAGGTCGATCACGTCCGCGAGGATCTCGAGGTCGGCCGCGGCTCGGTCCGAGAGGCGGGCGACGTCGAGGCGGCTCACGACGCGAGGGGCGCCCTCGAGCGAGGACAGCTCGGCCTGGAGCAGGCTCTCCCCCGCGGGGCCGAGGTGCTCGACGAACAAGGAGCGCGCCCGCTCGTGGAGCGACGCGCGGGTCGGCGCCGGCAACGGAGCGTGGACGGACGTCGCGACGGGCGCCTCCGGCGGCTTCGTCCGCCAGTAGTCCTTCGCGGTCACGAGCTTCGCCGCGGAATGGGTCGGGAGCGCTCGGGAGGGCCATCGGCCCGTCGCGATCTCCGCCGTCCCGCGATTCGCGAACAGTTCGAGGACGTGGAGCGCAAGGCTCACGCCGCCCTGCAAGCCTTCCGCACCCTGGCGGTCCGCGACGGTCGACGTCATGTCGCCGAGCCTCCGTTCGAGGAAGGCACCGAGCGCGGGGAGATGCGTCAGGCTGAGCGTGCGGCGGGAGCACCCTGCGGATGCCACGAATTCGTCGAGCAGGGCGTCCGCCGCGGAACCGAGGTAGTGGGAGAGGATCGCGGCGACCTCGTCCGCCGGGTCCGGAAGGACCCACCATTGCATCTGCAGCCGGCGCAGCTCGTCCCGTTCGGATGCCTTCAGCTGGGACGTCGAAAGGACCGCGGTCATGCGGAACCGGTGGCACGCCCATTCGATCTGGCGGACGAG
>JBQTHW010000256.1:0-2695 GCA_052389495.1 Methanobacteriota archaeon
CCCGCGATGCTGACATCGTACTCTTGGCTCGTCGGCAGGACCGGCCACCAGTTGAGGCCGAACTGGGACTGGCGGAACGTGAGCTGCATGACGAGCGCGAGCCAGAAGAACGGCATTCCGTAGAAGAACAGGCTGAAGCCCGTCGTGATGATGTCGAAGGCCCGGCCGCGGCGCAGCGCCGACAGGGCGCCGAGCGCCATCCCGAGGAGGATCGTAATGACGGTCGACGTGCCGATCAGGAGGATCGTCCACGCAAACGCCGGCACGACGACGTCGAGGACGTCGGCCCCTTTCCAGAAGTAGCTGATCCCCCAGTTACCCGTGAACGTGTTCTGGAGGTACAACCAGAACCGCTCCGGGACGGTCAGAGGCTCGCCGTCGTCCCCGCACAGACCGAATCGCTTGCAGTTGACCTGGACGTACTCGTCCGGAATCTTCGGGTCCTTCGGGGCGAGCAGCTCGACGGGGTCTCCCATGAAGTTGATGAGGAAGAAGTTGAGGACCATGATCCCGAAGACGGTCACGACCGCGTTCCGACCGCGGCGAAGGACGAGTCGACGAATGTCGCCCACGCTACCCCACCTCCGAGGAGGGACCCTCGGTCGGGCCTCCCATGCCTAGCCGAATCACGGACCGGCTCAAAAGGCTTCGCGAGCCGGGCCGCCGAGGCTCCGAGGGGACGTTCATTCCTGCTGCCTCTCCCGACGGATGTTCCAGGCCGCCCGCCCGAGGAGGAAGGCCGGGAGCCCGAGGACGACGGCCAGGGTGCTGAAGTCCCACACGTCCCAAGGCCCGAGCCCGTGCAGCCTCGGATGGACGACAATGACCGGCACATCCTGGTAAACGGTGTGCCGAAGGGACGTCCGGACCGTACCGTTCACGAAGTCAAACACCTCGTACTCCTCGTTGTCTGTGATCGTGACGTTGATCGTGTACTGCCGTGATTCGTCCACGTCTCCGATGTCCCCGTAAAGGTGCGTGAACTCGCAGAGGGTCTGGCCTGACGCGTCCCGCGTGCAGTCTTCGCTGTCAAGTGTGGCGACGGTGGTGACGTTCCCGTCGCCCCAGTCAATCGCCAGATCGATGGGGTCGCCCTCCGGGTCGGTCATCTTGACGCGCAGCACCGCGGTGGTGTTGTAGAGGAACGTGCTATTCGCCGTCAGATTCTCAGTGAACGTAGCGCTTGGTAGAAGTACTGGAGGGAAATTGAAGGCTTCGACGTAGACGGGGCGTGTCTCGCTCACGTTCATGGACCCGTCGGACACGCTGACGGTCAGGTTGTACGGGAAGAGCCAAGTCGCCGTCTCGTTGCGGCGGACGCTCGCATTCGCGTACACGTGCTCCTGAAAGACCTCCTCCGTGAGCACCACGCCGCGCTGTCCGACGGTCGCATTCGTCGCGTTGGCCGTCCCGTCGCCAAAGTTCCACGTGATGAGCAGGCTGTCCCCATCCGGGTCCAGGACCGCGGCACGCAGGAGGATCGAGCGGTCCGCCTCGCCCCGGTGTGCGTCGAGGACGATCACGGGGGCTTGGTTCTCTTGGACGACGATGTCCACCCTTGCGCGCGTCCAGTGCGTGATCCAGGACGTGCAGCTCTCGTCCAGGCAGAACTTCTTCGTCTCCCCATCCGTCGCCCAAAGGCTCAGGGTGTAGCTCCCGACGGCCGCGTACGCGTGGGACGCCGCGAGGCCGAACGCATCTCGGTCCGTCTCGGGATTGCCGTCCCCGTCGCTGTCCACGAGGATGTCGAAGTCCCAGTAGATCTGTCGAAGAGGGTCGATCGGGTCGCCCTCCGGGTCCGACACGGAGCCCTCCATCGTCACGGCCTCCCCGACCTTCCAGAAGGGGGGCTCGAGGGGCTGTGGCGAGTTGATCGCGACCACGGGCGGGAAGTCCCAGTCGAGGTCGATCTCGACGGACGCAACCTCACTCGCGTTGTGGTTCGCGATTCCGTCGTCGAGCCACACCGTGAGCGGGAAGCGGACGATCTGGCGGGTCTCGTTCAGGGGCAGGAGCTCCGTCGAATAGACGTGGATCACGGCGATGGCCGTCAGGTCGTCGAAGGCCTCCGTCCGGTTCACGGTCACGTTGCCGTCGCCCCAGTCCCACGTGATCGTGACGGCGTCAAGGTCAGGGTCGCCGACGGTTACGTTCACGTAGATCGGTGGGACCTGCGGGTTCGGAAAGTCCACGACGACGTCGTATACGGATTGGAACCCGTTGACGAACGGCTCGGCGTTCTCCGCCACGAACACGTGGAACAGCCGCGTCCCGGAAGTTGAATCGAACTCCCCGTTGACTCCACGGACTTCGACCCGGATCCAGTACCGCTGGGTGGAGAAGTTCGAGAGCCGGGTGTAGATCCAGCAGGTCTCGACCCACACAGGCACGCCTGCGCCGGGAGAGGCGACCCGGATTGTCTGAGTCGGGCTGTCCGGATTGACGAGCGGCGGTCCGCCGAGGGGGTCCGGCTTCAGGTAGTCGAAGAAGAACGTCACGTCCATGTCCTCGCCCGGGCCCGGATCTGCGTCTCGCACGCTGACGTTGAACCTGACCGTCGCGTTCACGAAAGCCGGCACGAACGAGTTGTCCGTGCCGCAGGCGAACGAGTCCGAGAGGCGCGGATCCGGAAAGAAGTAGCACTCGTTCACGTCGGGCGCCGTGGCCGGGCCGACGCCGACGGACGCGAACCCGA
>JBQTHW010000257.1:0-2065 GCA_052389495.1 Methanobacteriota archaeon
ACGTGACCGTGTGGGACGTCGGCTGCGAGCGCCAGGTCGAGATCGCGGGCAAGGACGCGCTCGCGTTCGCGAACCGCCTGACGCCGAGGGACCTGACGACGTGCGCCGTCGGCCAGGGCAAGTACGCCGTGATCACGTCCGAGGAGGGCGGGATCGTCGGGGACCCCGTCCTCCTGCGCGTCGCGAAGGATCGACTCTGGCTGTCCGTCGCCGATTCCGACGTCCTCCTATGGGCGAAGGGCGTCGCGCTCCACGCGGGGATGGACGTCGACATCTCGGAGCCGGACGTGTCCCCAATACAGATCCAGGGGCCGAAGGCGAAGGATGTCCTGAAGGCGCTCGTCGGACCGAAGGTCCTCGACCTGCCCTACTACCGCTTCATGGAGGCGACGGTCGACGGGATCCCGGTCCTCGTGACGCGCACGGGCTGGAGCGCGGAGGTGGGCTACGAGATCTATCTGCGCGACAGCACGCGGTGGGCCGACATCTGGGAGAAGGACCTCACCGACGGCCGGCCGTTCGACCTCCGCCCGACGGGCCCGTCGGAGGCCCGACGGATCGAGGCGGGCATCCTGAACTGCCCGTCGGACATCCACCTCGGGACGAACCCGTTCGAGGTCGGCCTCGGCTGGCAGGTCGAGGAGGGCAAGAAGGCGGACTACATCGGGAAGAAGGCGCTCGGCCGCATCCGCAAGGAAGGCCCGAAACGGAAGCTCGTCGGTGTCGAGATCGGTGGCCCTCCGTTCCGCGGATGGGTGCCGGAGTACTGGCCCGTGACGCGGGACGGGAAGGCGATCGGCACGCTGACGGCGGGCGCGTACTCGCCCCGGCTGGAGAAGAACATCGGCTACGCGATGGTCCCGATCCGATTCGCGAAGCTCGGGACGACCTTCACGGTCACGACCCCGATGGGCGATCGCGACGCGACGGTCGTCAAGAAGCCGTTCATCGACCCGAAGAAGGAGATCCCGAAGTCCTAGGCTGTCCTCCACGCACCCGGTTCAGGTGGATCCCCACGAGGACCGCGGCCCCGCCGACGACGAGCGCGGGCGTGAGGCTCTCCCCGAGCAGAACGATCCCCATCGCGGACGCGATGACCGGGACCGTGAGCTGCGCGACCCCGCCTTGGGACGCCCGGATGCGCCCGAGAACGCGCTGCCACAGGACGTAGCTCAGGGCCGTGGTGACCATCCCCATGAACAGCGCGAGGCCGAGCCCCTCGAGCGAGGCGTCGATCCGCAGGTCCTCGAGCGACGACACATCGACGAGCGCCGCGGACAGGCCAAGCACCACGCCGACGAGGAGGAACGTGCCGTACGTGAAACCGCGCGGATCGTGGGTTCGGCGGCCCTGGACGGAATACAAGCCCCACGACGTCCCGGTCGCCCCCATGAGCGCGACCCCGAGCAACGTGACCTCGCGGATCCCGCCGAACGTGATCGCCGCGACGCCGGCGAAGGCGAAGGCCTGGCCGACGAGCGCGCGGGACGTGAGCCGTTCGCGGTCAAGGACGCGGGACGCCGTCGCCATCGTCGTCACGACGAACGCGTAGAACACGAGGGTGCCCGCCGCCGCGGAGATGAACCGGTACCCGTACGAGATCGAGAGCGCGTACGCACCCAGGAGGATCGACCCGACCACGTCGGGGCGACGCATCGCGGGCCGTGACACGTCCGGGAAGAGCGCCGTCACGATCGCGACCATGACGAACCCGCTGCCGAAGCGGATCGCCGTGAGCGCATACGGCGATGCGAAGTCACCTGCGACGAGAAGACGCGTGATCGCGCTGTTCGCCGCGAACGATGCCATCACGACGGCGGTACCAGTCGCGAGCCCGAAGCGACCTCGCACCCGGATCGTCCCGCGGACGCCCGCAAGGAACTTAACGATGCTCCCGGGGGCCGCCCGCAAAGGGGAAGTCCTCTCGCCGTGATGCGGCGCGCGTGGGCGTGCGGTTCGCGAACCTCCTCGAGCTCGAGGAGCTCGCGCGGGCGACGATCCCGAAGGACGCCTTCGAGTCCATCGCGTGCGGCGCGGAGGACGAGGTCTCGCTCCGGATGAACCG
>JBQTHW010000258.1:0-3009 GCA_052389495.1 Methanobacteriota archaeon
TCCGCGCGTGCCGAGGCTTCGTCGTCGCGGCCCAGGACGCCACGGGCCTCGCCGCCGCGAGGCAGCTCGGCCTGCGGCCTCGGCTCGAATTCGGTCTTACCGCGGCGGCGATCGAGGCCGCGGAACGAGGCGTCGACGTCCAGATGCTCGCGCCGGAGGAGCGCGCCCTGGAGGCGGTCCAGGCGATCGAGGAGGCGAACGCGCGCCTCGAGGACAAGCTGCCGTACGAGAGCGTGGCGCTCGGCTGATCACTCGAGGACCGCGACGCGGTCGAGCCGGCCGTCCCCGTCCCGGTCCTCCCCGGAGACGACACGATAGAACGGCTCGCCCGGCGCATACCCGTCGAGGACGTCGTCCGCGAAGTCCGTGAGGCCGAGGATCGCGGCGCTCGTCCCGAGGACGTGGATGCCGCTCAGGACGACGAGCGTCGTCTGCGGATTCCACGGGTTGCGGACCTTCGCGATCAGCCCGACGTGCTCGTCCGCGTACGAGCGGGTCGTCCGGGAGGACACCATGCGCCACACCCGCTGCCAGTCGAAGTTCACCGCGAGGTGGGGGTTGAGGTCCAGCGCGACGATGTTCACGACGGGGCCTCCGACGAGGATCATGTGCTCCCTGTCCGCGCCGGCGGCCTTGACCTCCGTGTCGAGCTTCACGACGAAACCGCGAGGCGCGGCGAAGAGCCGACCGAGGAAGAACCCGAGCTGGATCGCGTACGGGGAGTCGCGCGCGGTCGTCAGGAAGGGCCCGTGCGGGTACGGCGACCCGACGACGATCGAGCCGTGGAACGTGCCGTCGCGGGAGAACTCTGCGAGGAAGGGTGCGACGGCCCCCCCGCGCGGGAGCGCGGGCGCAGGGACCGGCGTGCCGCGCGCCTTCACGACGACGGCGAAGGCGTCCGCCGTCGGCGCCAGGATACGAGCCGCGGCGCCCTGCTTCGTCTCCCTGCGGACGACGCGGAGCAGGCCGGCGGCCTCGAGGCGCCGGATGTGGTAGTAGACCTTTTGCTCGTGGACGCGGAGCCGCGCGGCCAGGGCGCTCGGATAGTCGGGGGCCTTCGCGAGCTCCGTCAGGATTCGCCACGCGAGGGGCGACGCCGCGGCGGCGAGCCGCGCCGGCCTGTCAAGGACGTCGGCATCCCGGGCGACGTATCCCGCCGCCGTCTCCTCGACGAGGAGCCTTCGGACCACGACGGGAGGACGCCGGACGACCATTATAAACATTCTTGTAATTCTATCGATATCATTATAGGAGTGTTTATAGCATCGCTCGCCCTGCTCTGGGGCCATGCCCCATGCCACGAGGGCCGGCCCTCGGACCGCCGGCGACGGGATTCTCCGCTTTGATAACTACCGCGCAACGGATATACCCGCCGCGCCTCGGTCGCCGACGCTCGGTCCGATCCTCCGAGAGGGAACCCCATGAAGGCCGTCGTCCTGTCGGCGGGGGAGGGCGCCCGGATGGGCCCCTTCACGGCCTCCGAGCCGAAGGTCATGATCCCCGTCGGGAACCGGCCGATCCTCGAGTACGTCGTCAAGGCGCTCGTCGAGAACGGCGTCCTCGATCTCGTCCTGGTCGTCGGGTACCACCGCGAGCGCATCCTGTCGCACTTCCAGGACGGGAAGGCGTTCGGCGCGCGGATCTCGTACGTCACGCAGTCGAAGCAGCTCGGGACGGCCCACGCGCTGCTCGAGGCCCGCAAGCACGTCGACGGGCGGTTCGTCGTCCTGAACGGCAGCAACATGGTCGACGCCCGCTTCGTCGAGGACCTGCTCGCCCGTGACGACGGCCCGGCGGTCGTCATCACGCAGAGCGACCGGCCCCGCGCGTACGGCGTCGCGAGGGTCGAGGGCGAACGCCTCGTCGGCATCACGGAGAAGCCCACCGAGGCGGTCACGAACCTGATCAACACGGGGGCGTACGCGCTCGACGCCTCGATCTTCCCGGTCCTCGAGCGACTCGCCGGGCTCGGGAAGCACGACCTGCCGGGAACCGTCAGCGCCCTCGCGGAGTCGGCCGACGTCGCGGCCGTGCGCACGGAGGGGATGTGGGTCGACGCCCTGTACCCGTGGGACCTGCTGCGGCTCAACGCGGCGGCGCTCCAGTCCCTGCCCGACGTGCGCAGCGGGACGATCGAGCCGAGCGTCACGATCCGTGGCCGCGTGTCGGTCGGCGAGGGTTGCACGATCCGCTCCGGCGCGTACCTCCAGGGCCCCCTCACCCTCGGTCCGGGGTGCGAGGTCGGACCCCACGCGGTCCTCCTGCCGTCGACGAGCCTCGGGAAGAACGTGCGGATCGGCCCCCTGACGACCGTCGCGAACTCGATCTTCATGGACGACGTCAGCGTGGGGCCGTCGAGCGTCGTGCAGGACAGCGTCCTGGGCAGCGGCGCGAGCGCCCGCGCGGGCCTCCTGGCCTCGTCCGGACCGGGGGACGTCCAGATCGAGGGGGAGTGGCACGCCGTCCCGCAGATCGGGGCCCTCGTCGGCGAGGACGTGGAGATCGGGAACGGGGCGAGCCTGGCCTGCGGGACGATCGTCGGGACCCGGGCGCGCGTCGCGGACGGCGCGCGCCTGCGCGGCACGATCCCCGCGCACGCCGTGGTGCTGTGAGATGTGCGGGATCGTCGGCTACGCCGGGCAGCGGAAGGCGCTGCCGATCCTGCTCGACAGCCTGAAGCGGCTCGAGTACCGCGGGTACGACAGCGCGGGCGTGGCGATCGTCGGGAGCGCCCTCCGGGTGCACAAGGACAAGGGGTTCATCGCGGACCTCGAGACGCACCTGCCGGACATCGAGGGCACGACGGGGCTCGCGCACACGCGATGGGCGACGCACGGGCCGCCGTCCCAGGTGAACGCCCACCCCCACGTCGACTGCTCCGGCCGCATCGCGCTCGCGCACAACGGCATCATCGAGAACTTCCAGGACCTCCGCGAGAGGCTCGAGGCGGCCGGCCACACGTTCCGCTCCCAGACGGACACGGAG
The DNA here is from genome assembly GCA_052389495.1 of Methanobacteriota archaeon. GTDB lineage: Archaea > Thermoplasmatota > Thermoplasmata > RBG-16-68-12 > RBG-16-68-12 > RBG-16-68-12. Next base: position 2,986 of record JBQTHW010000258.1, read on the forward strand.
AGCCTCGTCCACCTGATCGAGGAC
>JBQTHW010000259.1:0-4039 GCA_052389495.1 Methanobacteriota archaeon
ACCGGAGCTTCTGGCTGCCCGCCCTCCGCGACGTCGGCCGGCTGACGCCGGGCGACCGGATCCTCGACCTCGGCGCCGGGACCGGCCGGTACGCGCGGCTCCTCGCGGAGTTCGCGCGGGTCGTCGCCCTGGACCTCTCGCCGGACATGCTCCTCCGCGCGGCCGGCAAGGGCGCGTTCAACCGCGTGCGCGGGGACGCGCACCGCCTCCCGTTCCGCGCCGGCGCCTTCGACGCGACGGTCGTCGTGATGGTCCTCCACCAGATCCCCGACTACCCGGACGTCCTGCGCGAGGTCGCCCGGGTCTCGCGACGCATCGCGATCGCGACGGCGGACTTGCGCGGCCGGAGCCTGGGCATCCTCGAGGAGGCGTTCCCGAGCCTCCTGCCGATCGACCGCGCGCGGTTCCCCGCGATCGAGGACGTCGTCGGGGCGGTCGGCCGCGCGGGCCTCTCGCGGCTCGTCGTCGAGCGACGGGTCCTGCACCGGACGCTCCCCGTGGCCGTCCAGCTCGAGCGCGTCCGGCGGAAGTACATCTCGACGCTCGACCTGATCCCGGGCGACGAGTTCGAGCGGGGCGTCGCGTTCCTCGAGCGAGAACTCCCGCGCCGCTGCGGTGACGTGTACGAGACGGCGATCGAGTTCACGTTCGTCGGGGCGTCCGCGTGACGCCGACACGCGCCGCACACCTCGCGCAGAACCGCGACCCCTTCCGGTCCGTGTCCTCGAGGCTCCGAGAGAAATGCATCACGCACCGCCGGTTCCGGTCGTGCTCGAGTCCGAACGTGTGTCCGAGCTCATGCACCGCCTCCGTGAGCGCGCGTCCGTGGAGCCGCTCCCGTCCGTCCGCGTCGAGCCGAGCCAGGGAGATCACCGCGTGGCGCCCCCGGATGTCCGCGAGCCCGAAGACGAAGGTGTGGCCGTGCTCGTACATGTCGACCGCCGTCAGGGCGAGGACCCGGTCCCCCGGCTCGTCGCGGCACGCGGCGAGGAACGCGGAGGCGCGGTACTGGTCCCGCGCCGTGTCGAACGCGTCCTCCGGGACGGCCCCGGCGGGCGCGACGTCGACGTCGCCGAACGACCGAAGTTCGGTCCTGAGGTGGTCGAGGACGCCGCCGTCGACCGCACCGAAGGGCTTGAGGGTGAGCCTCACCCTTTCACCACGCCGAGCGGCACGAGGCGCGCGACGATCTTCGTGAGGCCGGCGCCCTCCGCGACGCGCACGACGTCCTCGACGTTCTTGTACGCGCCGGGGGCCTCCTCGACGATGCCCGCCTTCGAGGCCGCGTGGAGGTAGATGCCGCGATCGCTGAGGCTCTTCACGACGTCGCCGGCGCGGTACTTCCGCGTGGCGGCCGCGCGGGACATCTGCCGCCCGGCACCGTGGCAGCTCGAACCGAACGATCGTTCCATCGCGCTCGCCAAGCCGACCAGCACGAAGGAGCAGGTTCCCATGTCTCCGGGGATGAGGACGGGCTGGCCGACCTCCTTGTACTTCGCCGGCGTCTCGGGGTGGCCCGGAGGGAATGCGCGCGTGGCGCCCTTCCGGTGCACGAGCACCTTGCGCCGCTTGCCGTCGACCGCGTGTTCCTCGACTTTCCCGATGTTGTGGCACACGTCGTAGACGATCTCCATCCCGAGGTCCTCCGCGCTCCGGCCGAACACCTTCGAGAACGCGCCTCGCGTGCCGTACGTGATGAGCTGTCGGTTGTTCCAAGCGAAGTTCGCCCCGGCGCACATCGCGGCCCAGTAGTCCTGGCCCTCCTTCGCACCGACGGGTGCGCACGCGAGCTGCCGGTCGGGTAGCGCGTACCCCTCGCGCCTCACGACGGCCTCGCACGTCTCGATGTAGTCCGTCGCGATCTGGTGCCCGAAGCCTCTCGAGCCGGTATGGATCATCACGCACACCTGGCCCGGCGTGCCGATCCCGAGCGCCTTCGCCTCGGTCTCGCCGTAGACGCGGTCGACCTTCTGGATCTCGAGAAAGTGGTTTCCGGCGCCGAGGCTCCCAAGCTGGCCCTTCCCGCGGGTCTTCGCCCGCTCGCTCACCGTCGTCGGGTCCGCGTCCGGGAGGCACCCTCGGGCCTCCACATGCTCGGGGTCCTGAGGCCAGGCATACCCCTTTGCGACGGACCACGCCATGCCCTCCGTCGTGAGTCGGTCGAGGTCCTGGCGCGAGACCTTCACGATCCCGTCCGCCCCGACGCCACTGGGGACGTTCGCGAAGCATGCGTCGACGAGCTCCTTGATCTTCGGCCGCACCTCCGTCTCCGTCAGGTTCGTCCGGAGGAGGCGCACGCCGCAGTTCACATCGAACCCGATTCCGCCCGGGGAGATGACGCCCGCGTCGGAGTCGAACGCGGCGACCCCGCCGATCGGGAAGCCGTAGCCCCAGTGGATGTCGGGCATGGCCATCGAGGGCCCGACGATGCCGGGCATCGTCGCGACGTTCGCGACCTGCTCCGCGGCCTGGTCCCCGCGCAGCTGGGGGACCATCGCCTCGTCGATGAAGATCAACCCGCTCGTCCGCATCCCCGTCTTGTAGGACCGCGGGATTTCGAAGCGGTAGGGGTCGAGCTTCTCGAGGGGACCCGTCCACGCGTCCGACATCGTCCGTCGCCTGGAAGATGTCCTAAAGATGGAGTGCACATAAACGTTCGGTCTCGCCATGCGTACGTCAACGGGTTGGACGCAACCTATTTGAAAGACCGTGACATCCCATCGCACGGGTTGGGACGAGCTCCGCCTCGCCGAAAAGACCCGCCGCATCTTCGGTGGGCATGCGCGGCGGGTCGTGCACGGTTCGCGTCGGCCCTCGCACGGAGGGGGAGGTCACGAGGCGCCGCGGTCCGGGCCGGTGGGGAGGGGCTCGTCGCTCCCTTTTCGCTCAATACTCTCCGAGGGAGCCCGCCCGCCGCGCGCGCGTCTCGATCGCCCGATAGCCGAGGTAGCCGAGGATCGGCGAGACGACCGCGAACGCCACGACGATCACGTACTCGAGGGCGACGTCGCCCGGGAGCAGTTCCGGCGGCACGCCGATGAGGGTCGTCCGGAACAGGTCGACCGCGTAGCTCACCGGGAGCCAGCGGCTCACGTAGTCCCGGACGGGCGGCGGGAGGACGGAGAACGGGAAGAACTGCGCGGAGAAGATGAAGAAGAAGAACTGGAGCCCCGACACCAGGAGCTGCGCGCTTTCCTTGAGCTTGATCGTCACCCCGGCGAAGAAGAAGCCGAGCCCAAGGAGGCCCGAGACCGTGAGGACGAGGACCCCGAGCCCCGCGAGCACGTTCACCGTAGGCAGGCCGCCGACGAGCCCCGCGACGAGGGCGATCCCCGCGATGCACACCGCGGACGTCATGAGGAGCATCGCGAAGATCCGCGACAGGAGGTTCGAGAACTTGTTCGTCGGCGACAGGTACAGGGACTCGAGCGTCCCGCGCACCTGTTCCTCCCGGATCGAGAAGCCGACCTCCCACAGGGTGAAGGACATGAACATCCCGATCACGAAGCCGTACGTCATCATGCCGGCGAACACCTGGAACCGGGCCGGGTCGGCGCCCGGCGCCGAGAACGCGAAGGAGCTCATCACGAACAGGAGGATGATGATGAACACCTGCGCGAAGATCGCGAGGAAGTTGACGGGGTAGCGGCTGTACTCGACGAGGACCTTCTTCGACATGTCGACGAACGTCCGCACGTACTGCGACACGCCGGGCCGCGCGATCCCGAAGCCCCGGTGGGCCGTCGCGCCGGTCAGTACTGCCCCACCCCCTCCGCCCGCTGGATCCGCCGCTCCGTCCGCGCGAAGATCTCGTATCCCAGCAGCGGGACGACCCACGCCGCCATGAACATGAGCCCCAGGACGACGTACCACGGGCCGTAGATCGACGTGATGTCCAGCAAGGTCGACCGAACCGCGTCGTTCATCAGGGTCGGCGGGAACGCCATCGCGACCCAGCGCAGCCCGCCCGGGAACAGGGTCACGGGGAAGTAGATCCCCATGAGGAACGCGAGGACCCACTGGGCCATCTGGATCACCG
>JBQTHW010000260.1:0-1790 GCA_052389495.1 Methanobacteriota archaeon
TCGACCCACTCGTCGACGAGGCGGCCCGCCTTCCGCAGGTCCGTCTCGACCCCGCGGAGGACCGTCTCGTTCGTCGTCGGGACCTGGAGCAGCTCGCGATTCCAGATGCACCACATCGACATCGCGGTGTCGGGGTACTTGCCGGACATCTGGATGAACGGGTAGTCGTACCGGGTGCGGAACGAGATCTCCCAGAGGGCCATGGGGACCCCCTAGGTCCTCGAGGGACATATGCCTGGTGCCGTCATACGACGGCTCCCTCCGCCGGCTCAAACCGGTTCGTGGCGGCCGTCATTAGCCGGTCTCGAGGTGCGACGTGTACCCGATCGTGATGGCAACGGCACGGAACGAGACGGACGGAGCGAACGAGACCCTGCGGCGCTACGCGCGGTGGGAGTACGGCCCGGGGAGCGCGGACTGGCTCCTCGCCGCGGCACGCGGACTGCCGGTCGCGGCGGGACGGCGTCGGCCCGCGAAGGACCCGCGGCCCTCCCTCCGCACGCGGTTCCGGTACTGGATCAACTCGTTCCGCGGCTTCGCCGCCATCGACGTGCGCGGGGTCGACGACCCCACGCGGCCGTAGGCGGCGCATCCTTTTATTCGACGCGCGGGTGGGTCCGCCACGATGGCGGAAGTGACGATCACGTACTGCGCCCCGTGCCGCTATCGCTCCAAGGCGCTGCAGGACGCGGACGCGATTCTGGAGGCATTCGGCACGGCCCTCCGCGGCGTGCGGATCGTCCCCGGCGACCACGGCGTGTACGATGTGGCCGTGGACGGCCACGTGGTCTTCTCGATGGACGAGGAGGAGAGATTCCCGGAGACGGGAGAACTCCTTGGGAAGATCCGTCCGCGCCTCGCGCACACCTAGGCGACGCGGAGGACGACCTTCCCGAACTGCTCGCCTCGCTCGAGGTACTCATGCGCCGCCCGCGCCTGCTCGAGGGGTAAGGTCCGGTCGACGACCGGCTTCAGGCGGCCCATGAACACAAGCTTCATGACCTCCTCGAACTCCCGCATCGAGGACATCGTCGAGCCGATCAGGCTGAGCTGACGCCAGAACAGGTACCGCAGGTCGAGCTCGACGAGCGGGCCGGACGTGGCACCCGGCGAGACGAGGCGGCCGCCTTTCCGCAGGGTACGCACGCTGTCCTTGAACGTCGCGCTCCCGACGTGGTCGAGCACGACGTCGACGCCGCGCTTGCCCGTGAGCTCCCAGATCGCCTTCGACCACGGCATCTCCCGGGAGTTGACCATCACGTCGGCCCCGAGGGCCTTCGCCTTCCGGAGCTTCTCCTCGCTCGAGCTCGTGACGAAGACCGTGCACCCCGCGAGCTTCGCGATCTGGATCGCGGCCGTCGAGACGCCGGCGCCCGCGCCGAGGATGAGGACGTCCTCCCCGGGCCGAATCTTCGCGCGGGTCACGAGGAGCCGCCACGCGGTCATAAAGACAAGGGGCGCCGCGGCCGCCGCCTCGAACGCGAAGTCGGAAGGCAGGCGCGCGACGTTCCGCGCCGGCACGGCAATGCGTTCCGCGTACGTGCCGGGCAGGTGCTCCCCCAGGATGCGGTAGTCGACGCACAGCGGGTCGTCCCCCATCGTGCAGTGTTCGCACTCTCCGCACGCGACGCCCGGGTTCACGACGACCCGCTCGCCGACCTCGAGGTCCGCGACGTCGGACCCGACGGACGCGATCTCGCCGGCCGCGTCGGCCCCGAGGATGTGCGGGAGCGTGAGCTTGAGGGTCGGGATGCCCGCGCGGACGAACAGGTCGAGGCGGTTCACCGACG
>JBQTHW010000261.1:0-1574 GCA_052389495.1 Methanobacteriota archaeon
GGCGGCTTGACCGGGCGCTCTACGGCTCCAGAAGCTCGCCGCCGAGTCTCTTCAGCCGCTGCAAGACGTCGTCCGGATCGAGGTCGAGAGCAATCGCGATCGCCACGACGTGATCCTGGCGTATCGACAACTGGTCGCGCTCCGGCGTGAACGTGGCTACGGACGGGCACCGACCCTTGGCCGCTCCGGGGTTCGACCACGCGATCGTGATGCGGTTCAGCTTTGAGACCTGTCCCGTGCAGCCCAACGCCCGGAGCACCTGATCGAGCTTCTCAAGCGCGTACCTCGGCTCGGTGTCCACGTCCGGGAAGCTCCACGGCCTACGCCGCCCCCGTCGCGACCGCAGCGTTGAGAACGAACGCCCCGCTCGGCGCCTTCGCCTTTCGGCGGGGCGGGTTCCGTCGGCTGATCGCCTCGATGAACATCCGGACGTACTTCATGTCATCGGGCTTCTGGGCCCTGTACCACTGCTCGGCCGAGAACCCGCGCTCCTGCGCGATGTGGATCGCCGCGTCGATGGAGTGCGTGAGGGAGTCCACCGCTCCATCGGGCGTCCTGCTCTCGGAAACATGGCCCGTCAGCATGGACCTTCCGATCCAGCTCCCCCCGTCCCGGTACACGAGGAAGAGGAAGTCGAACACGGGCACGGCCTTCCGGCGTGCCACGCTCGCGCGTGCCATGGGGTGACTCCTTTCCAAGAGCCAGTCTACAGGCGGGGGAGACAAGGGAGTGAGGCGGCCGGGGCCCCTAGAGGCGACCGCCGTGCCCGGCGCGAGACGGGAGCGCCTGCCCGTCGCGGATACGGCGATCGCCACGACGTGGTCGTGTCGTACCGACCACTCGCTGCGATCGGGGGCGAACGCCACCATGGGGTGAATCCGGCCACGCTTGACCATCTTGGGGTTGAACCACGCTGTCGTCACGTGGTCCAGGTTCGAAACTTCTCCCTTGCAGCCCAGAGCCCGCAGGACCTGGTCCAGCTTCTCAAGCGCGTACCTGGGTTCGGCGTCCACGAGGGAGATGCCTCACGGCCTACGCCGCCCTCTTCGCGACGGCCGCGTTGATCACGAACGCCCCGCTCGGCGCCTTCGCCTTCCTGCGGTCCGGGTTCCTGTGGCTGATCGTCTCGAGGAACATCCGGATGTACTTCATGTCGTCCGGCTCCTGGGCCGCGTACCATTCGTCCGCCGAGAACCCGCACTCCTGCGCGAGATGGATCGTCGCGTCGATCGCGCGCGTGAGGCAGTCCACGGCGCCTTCGAACGTCCTGCTCTCCGAGACGTGGCCCGTCAGTACGGACCTCCCGATCCAGCTCCCTCCGTCCCGGTAGACGAGGAAGAGGAAATCCAGCACAGGCACGGTCTTCCGGCGCGCCACGGTTGTGCTCGTCATTCGGCCACTCCTTTCCACGATCCAGTGTACGGGCGGGGGAGACACAACGAGAGGCGGCCGGGACCCCGAAGGGCCCCCGGCCGCGCGTGCGAAGGCGGGAGGTTCCCGTGAGGTTCAGTCGGCGACGAGCGGCGGGACCGTGCCCTCGAGCAGCGGCTGGTCCGAGCCGTCGTCGAGCGTCA
>JBQTHW010000262.1:0-4414 GCA_052389495.1 Methanobacteriota archaeon
CTGATCCGCTTCCGGGACGAGGTCGTCGGGGAGGGGCAGGAGATCCTCGTCGAACCGACGACCCTCGACGCCCTCTCCGTGTACGACGCGATGCAGGGCGGCTTCGAGAACCTCGAAACGCTCAGGAAGCACGTCGCCTCGACGATCCTCGCCGGAACGAGGAAGCCGAAGGACGCGGCGTTCTGGAAGATCCTGTACCGGTGGTTGTGAGGCCGGATTCGCCTACCCCTCCCGCAAGCGCTTATATTCGTACCTAGTATGAGGAATGGGGAGAAATCCAAGTCGGAGGGATTGGCCTGAAACCCGCCCGTCCGCTCGTCGTCAAGATTGGCGAGACGATTGTTGACCAAAAGGCTTTGCGTGAGGTGATGAAGCACATTGGCGTGTCCGGAGCTTCAATCGAGAACTTTGTGAAAAGCCGTGGAAAAGATGCTCAGACCCTGGTCGAGTTCGCCGGCCGCATGTGCTACGACGCCGAAACGGAGGTCCTCACGACTTCAGGGTGGACGAGAGGCATGAATCTGACCGGTGGCGAGAAGGTTGCGACCTTGAATCCGGATACGGGAGTAGTAGAGTTTCAACCCCACAGGCCTTGGAGATACGATTACCTCGGAACGATGCTGTCCGTCGAGCACCAGCACATAAGTCTCTTGGTCACTCCGGAGCACAGAATGTATGTTCAAACGGCGGGACGGAACTACGGAATCGTTGAGGCACGCCACCTGAACGCATTTCAGTATCGTTTCCGTCTGGCCGGGTCGCCGGTCCTTGGTGAGCCCAAACCGGTCTTCGAGATCCCACCCGCCGAAATCACTCAGACGGTTGCAAATCAACACGGCAAGTATGGAAGAAGCACTCGGACCATCGGAGGGCTGGCCATACCGTCCGGGGCGTACCTGAAGCTGGCTGGTTACTACCTTTCCGAGGGTCATGTCTACCAACAGCCAGGCTCTGGGGCCGGCATTGGACTGACCCAGACCGAAGGGCCTGTCCTGGCGGACATGATTTCGGCCGTCAAACACGCCAGGCTCCCATTCGGGGTTTATCCGGATCCTCGGAAACCCAGGGTAAAGTTCCTCCATGTGGGCGGCGGGCGGGCAGTGGCCGCTCACTTCACTCGGTTTGGCATGGGGTCTAGGAACAAGACCATCCCACGGGGAATCATGACTTTGGATCCGTCCTCGCTTCAAATCCTGTATGATGCGATGTGGATGGGCGATGGACATACTAACGAGTCTGGGGCGAGGGTTTACAATACGGTATCGGAGAAGCTGGCAGACGACGTCCAAGAATTACTGTTCCGACTGGGCATAGCCTCCAGCATGCATTCCTACCCTCTCAACGGACGGCCATACTTCTTCGTCAAGGAATTGAGAGCGCGAGACTCCCCGGTCATATACCCCAAACATAGGAGATGGGTTCGCTACAGCGGTCCGGTCTGGTGCGTCTCTACGGAAAATGGCATCCTTTTAGTGAGGAGGAACAAGAAGCCGGTCTGGTGTGGCAACTGTTACGAGTCGTACGAACCCCGTTTGAATCCGAACGTAACCCGAATACGCGGGTCACCCAAGGAGTATTTCGAGAACATCATTCGATCCGGGGACGGATCGATCCTTGAGCACGGATGGCAGTCGTTCGCGCTAATTGGCATCAGCCGCATCGCTTCGCACGAGATTGTGCGCCATCGAGTCGGGACCGCGATTAGCCAAGAGTCCCTCCGATACGTCCGACCCCGAGAGATCAGGTTTTGGATCCCCGATGAACTCGCGGAGGACCAAGCGGAAGCGATGCGACTCGCAGTCGAGCATGCCGAATCCGCCTACCGGAAGCTCGAGGACCAGATCCCGTGGGACAAGCTCCCGATGCAGGACAAGAAGCGCCTGACGTCCGCCCTGCGCCGAATCCTCCCGGACGGAATCGCTACCAACATGATCTGGAGTGCGAACCACCGAACGCTCCGCTGGCTCATCGAGATGAGGACGGACCCAGCGGCCGAGGTCGAAATTCGCATCGTGTTCAACCAAATCGCCGACATCTGCATACGCGACTACCCATACCTTTACGGCGATTTCACGGCCACTGTTCTCCCCGACGGCACGCGCTCCTTCAAGCCCGCTTTGCGAAGCAAAGTGTAATCGCGCGTCTCCCTCGCACAAAGAGCCCTCGCCACTCCATCGGCAACTTTATCTCCTGCGGGTCCCGTCGAGCGCACGATGTTCAGTCGGAAGAACATTGGCGAGAAGCCCCAGACCTGCGCGAGGTGCGGCACCGAGAAGGTCTTCTTCGTCCAGCATTCCCACGGCAACTACCCGATCCTCGACTACGTGTGCCCGAACTGCGACCTCGGCGGCGAGGGCGGGGTCCCGGACTGGTACATGTCCCCCACGGGGAAGGATCCCGACGCCTCGGAGTGACGCCCGGCGAGGTGCCCCGTGCCCGAGGAGGTCGTCATCGAGGCGTTCCGCGTGAGCGGCTACGTGCGCGGACCCTGCACGAAGTGCGGAAAGGAGGAACGCGGCCTCGTCATGTTCGACGACTACGCCCTCGGGTGGGAGTGCCTGTCCTGCGGCGAGATCGGACGCGTCGACCGCGTCGAGTGGGTCGACGGCACGGAGGGCGACCCGACGTCCGACGTCCTCACGGACGAGTAGTCACACGAGGCCGCAGGCGAGGCAGATCCCCTGCCCGTGGCACCGCGCGCATGCGCTCTCCACGCGGAGGAACCGGCGCGTCCCCCGGCCGCGACAGTAGGGGCAGAAGCCCGTGTCGCTGCACCGCTCGCACGCCCGCTCGATCCTCCGGATCTCGAGCCCGATCTGGCGGTTCTCCGGGTGGGCAGCCTGGACCTCGCGCAGGATCTCGAGCGCCTTCGCGCGATGCGCGACGCGGTCCCGCCGGAAGAGCAGGGCCGCTTCCATCATGCGCGCCTTGACGTGGCCCGGCTCGATCGCGGTGGCCCGTTCGATCGCCGCGAGCGCCTCGTCGAACGCTCGCGCGACCTCCGGGGTGTCCGTGAACTCCTCATCGTAGCCGATGTCCCGCCGCACGATGTCGTCGCGGCGCGCCTCGCGCGCGGCGGCGGACAGCCGGATTCCCCGGGCGAGTGCGAGCGACGCGTACAGGTCCCGGACGGCGGGGTCGTCGGGGGACGCCTCGAACGCCCGCGCGGCGGCCTCGAGGGCCTTCGCCGTGTCGCCGCGGTCCGCGGCCGCCCGCGCCTCTTGGTACGACTCGCTCGCCACGGGCACCCGGGGCGCGGAAGACGGCCGCGCGGCTTAAGCGTGCGCACCCAGGCGGTCGAACATCTTCCGGATCGCCGGGGCGAGGGCCGCGAACGGCGGGTCGCGGTACCGCCCCAGGTCGCGCAGCGCGTCGACCATCATGTGGGCGTGGAGGCCCGCGTTCACGATTGCGCCCGTCGCCGCGACGAGCCGCGCGTCCTCCGGTCGCTCGTCGTCCCACGTCGCGTGGAGGTCGTACGCGAGGTTCGCCGCCCGGGGCAGGTCCCTCGCCGGGAGCACTCCGCGGTCCGTCAGGACGTCCCTCAGGTTCTCCTGGAACGACTGGAAGTCCGTCTTGCCGGACTCGAAGGCTTCGACGATCTCGAACCGTCCCGCGGCTGCGGCGAGGTGGATCGAGTTCGATACGACGACCTCGCTTGCGCGGCGCGCGGCCTCCTTCGCGTCGTGCGCCCGCCCCTCGACGGCGCCCGCCAGGTTCCCGACGACATGGAGGAACGTGAACAGATCCGGGCCGATGCCACGGGGCTCGAACGCCACGGCGAGCGGTCGGACCGCGTCCGCGAGGAGGCCGTCCGTGCCGAGGTACCGGTCGAGACCGCCCGCGCCCGCCTCGAGGCGCGCGAGGAGCGCCTTCTCGTCGTGCTTCGCGCCCGTCCACAGGTAGTCGTGCAGGTCCTCCGTCGCGTCCGTCAGGTCGCGATCGAGGGTCGCGAACGCCGCCATGCGGGCCCGAACCGCGGGCGGCCGCGATAAAGGTGCCGGACGGGGAATGTTCAAGGCGCCGGCCGCCGCTCGCGGCCGCGTGTCCGGCGAGTCCGCGTTCGACGCCGTCTCGTTCCTTGGGACGGCGCGGTCCGCGAGGCGAGACCCGTACCGGCTCGCCCTGTTCGCGCGGCATCTCGAGCCCGGGGAGCGGCCCCTGTGCCTCCTCCCGGTCCAGGGCGGCACGATCCTCGCGACGGACCGCCGGCTCCTCGAGCTCCGCGCCCACCTCGACGTCCACGGCGCTTGGAACGTCAAGGAGTTCCTCGGGTACGAGATCCACAGGGAGATCCCGCGCGTGTCAATCCGGGACATCGCACGGTCCGTCGTCCAGCCGGCTGCGGGGAGCGGCGCTCGAGCGGTTGAGGACTCCCTCGTCGTCATCACGTCCACCTCGACCGAGACGTTCC
>JBQTHW010000263.1:0-2993 GCA_052389495.1 Methanobacteriota archaeon
ACTGGGGCGTCACGGGCCCGAACCTGCGTGCGTGCGGACTCAACGTGGACCTCCGCCGGCTCGATCCCTACGAGATGTACGAGGAGGTTGACTTCGAGCCGCAGGTCTGGCGCGGGGCCGACGGAGGTGACTCGTATGCCCGCTTCGTGTGCCGCTTCAACGAACTCCGCGAGTCGTGCGGGATCATCCTCCAAGCGTTTGAGAGGATGCCGAGAAGCGGGCCGTACCGCACGAAACCGCCCCGCCGCGCCGAGGGCGAAGGGTTCGCACGCACGGAGGATTCTCGTGGCGAAGCCCTCTTCCATGTCGTCGGGGACGGCGACGACCGGCCCTACCGGGTGAAGATTCGGAGCCCGGTGTTTTGCACGATGGCCGCCACGCCGATCCTTCTCCGTGGGAACAAGCTCGCGGACGTCGTGGCGATTCTCGGCAGCATCGACGTGTGCGTTGGGGAGATGGACAAGTGAGTCACGGCGGAGAGAGCGCGCCGCTCGTCCCGAACCTGTTCGCGGTGTGCAGGGTGCTCACGGTCGCGATTTTGGGTCTCGTCGACGCGATCCTCGACGGGATCGGCGCCGCGATTCCGCCCCTCGGGCCCCCCCTCGCGGGGCTGTCCGCCTTCCTGCTCGGCAGCTTCGTCGTGACGGTCGTCACGTGGGTCATCGCGATGACGGTCATCCTGCTCTGGGCGACTCTGTTCAACCTCTTGACCGTGATGTGGCTCGAGCGGAAGTTCTACAGCCGCCTCCAAGACCGGTACGGGATCATGATCTCGATCTGGTCGTTGCCGTTCTGGCCGTTCAACCGGCGCGACCGGCCGACGCACAAAGGAACCGGGTACCTGCAGAACCTCGCGGACGGAATCAAGCTTCTCCAGAAGGAGAACCTCACGCCTGCGACCGCGGACGCCGCGATGTTCCATATCTCGCCGGTCCTGATCGCGGCCTCGACCCTCTTGATCTTTGTCGCCCTGCCGTGGTCCTCCGGCTTCTACATCGCGCGCCTCGAGCTCGGCCTCCTTTTCGTCCTCGCGGCGTTCAGCCTTGCGCCCCTCGGTATCCTCATCGCGGGGTGGTCCGCGAACAATAAGTACACGCTCGTAGGCGGACTGCGCGCCGCCGCGATGCTGCTCGCGTACGAGATTCCCATGATCCTGTGCGTGATCGCCCTCGTCTTCTCGACGGGGACGCTGAACCTTTTCGACATCGTCGAGCAGCAGGAGCGGCCCCTCGTGGATCTGAGGTTGTTCGAGATTCCGGCATGGTACGCCTTCGGGCCGCAGATCCTCGGTTTCTTCGTCTTTTCGATCGCGATGATCGCCGAGATGGAGCGCATCCCGTTCGACATCCCCGAGGCCGAGGCGGAACTTGTGGAGGGCTGGACCACGGAGTACAGCGGCATGAGGTTCGGCATCGTGTTCGGCTTCAAGTGGCTCCGGATGATCGCGGGCGCCGCGCTCATCGTGACGATGTACCTCGGTGGCTGGAGTGGGCCCGTGTTCACGACGCTCTACGCCGGTAACGTCCCGATTCCCGTCTTCCCGGAGGAACTGTACTTCCTCGCGAAGGTCTGGCTCCTCTGCCTTGTGTTCATCTGGCTATCATGGTCCGTGCCGCGCGTCCGAATCGACCAGATACTGACGATCGGCTGGAAGCGACTCGTCCCCTACTCCCTCCTCGCCATCCTGATCGGTGCAGGCTCCCGCGTCGTGAGGCCGTGATCGGATGGTCGACTGGGAGCTCGTCGCGTTCGTCGCGCTCAGCGCGATCGAGGTCGCCGGGTCGATCCTCGTCGTGACGAACAAGCGACTCGTCCGGGCGGCGTTCTGGCTCGCGATGACGCTCGTCACGATCGGTGGCATCTACCTGTTGTTCCGGTCCGAGTTCGTGTTCCTGATCCAGATCCTCGTGTACGCGGGCGCGGTCCCCGTGCTCCTCCTGTTCGGCGTCATGCTGACGCGTCGCAAGATCATGGACGAGCCGGCGGCGGAGGGCAGCTGATGCGCGAGAGGCAGATCCTCGTCGTCCTCGCGACGGGCGCGCTGTTCGCGATCATGGCGATTTCCTTCATCGGCATCCCCTGGCCGACGGAACTCCATGAGATCCCCGTGTACAACCGGACGACGGACCACGGGGTCGCGAACAACCTGTTCCTTTCGTTCCCCGTCACGGTCGTCCTGATCGGGCTCCTGCTCGGCTCCGCGATGATCGGCGGCATCTACCTCGCGAAGATGGACGAGCCCGGGAAGGTGGGGCCGTGATCCCCCTCGAGTGGGAGCTCATCCTCGCGGCGCTCCTCCTGTGCATCGGCCTGTACGGCGTCCTTGCGCGGAGGAACGCGATCATCGTGCTCATGTCAATCGAGATCATCCTGAACGCCGCGATCCTGAACTTCGTCGCGTTCAGCGCGTACACGGACGATCCGAGCGGCCAGGTGTTCGCCCTCCTGGGGATCGCGGTCGCCGCCGCGGAGGCCGCCGTCGGGATGGCGATCTTCCTGTCGATCTACCAGACGCACGGCACGATCGAGCTCGACAAGGTCCGCATCCTGAGGTTGTGACGTGTACGACTACGCCTGGCTGATCATCCTCCTGCCGGTCCTCGCGTTCGTCGTGATCGGCCTGATCGGCCGGCGGCTGCCGCAGGGCGGCGGCCACGTCGCCGTGGGGGCCGTCGCGGGGTCCACCGCGCTGTCCGCCTACCTGCTCGTCGAAGTCCTCCGGGCGGGCGCCCTCGGGACCGCGATCGCCGTCGAGCAGAGGGCGTTCCTCGACTGGATCCCGGGCCTCGAGGCGATCCGGATGGGCCTGCTCATCGACAACCTGAGCGCCCTCATGCTCCTGCTCGTTTCTTTCTTGTCCCTCCTCATCACGGTCTACTCGCTCGGCTACATGCGCGAGGAGGAAGGCAAGCCCCGCTACAACGCGGAGAACAGTCGCTACATCGCGGGCAAGCTCGGCACCGTGAGCTCGGCCAACTTCCTCCAGCACATCA
>JBQTHW010000264.1:0-4389 GCA_052389495.1 Methanobacteriota archaeon
GAAGGCGGGACGGCGTGCGCGCACCGCACCCAGGAGGCGGACGAGACGATTGCGATGTGGAAGGCGATGCTTTCCGGCGAGTACCGCGAGGGCGAGGCGGTCCTCCGCCTCCGGACGGACATGGCCCACCCGAACCCCGCGTTCCGGGACCGCGTCCTGTTCCGGATCGCGGAGCGGGAGCACCCACGCGTCGGTTCGAGGTACCGCGTGTGGCCCCTCCTCGAGTTCTCCTGGGCCGTCGACGACCATCTCCTCGGCGTGACGCACGTGATCCGCGGGAAGGACCTCGTCATGGAGGACCTCATGGAGACGTGGATCTGGGACCGGCTCGGCGTCGCCCGGCGCCCGCACTTCGTCCACTTCGGGATCCTGCGGTTCAAGGACCTCGAGCTGTCGAAGTCCCGCTACCGGCGGGAGATCGCGGCGGGCCGGCTCACGGGGATCGACGACCCTCGCACGTGGTCCCTCCAGTCCCTCCGCCGGCGGGGGATCCGGCCCGCGGCCCTGCGCGACTTCGTGACGTCGTTCGGTCTGAGCCTGACGGACATCGAGGTGCCCGCCGAGACGCTGTACGCGGAAAACCGGAAGCTCATCGACGAGGCGGCGAACCGCTACTTCTTCGTCGCGGATCCCGTAGGGGTCGAGATCGAGGGCCTGCCGAAGGTGAACGTCGTGCGTCCTCCGCTCCACCCGGACTTCCCGATGCGGGGCCACCGCGAGATCCCGGTCGAGGGCAAGCTGTACGTGGCGCGCGAGGACTTCGAGCGGTCCCAGGGGAAGGAGGTCCGGCTCAAGGACTTCTGCAACGTCGTCCTCGAACGGCGTGCGCGGTTTGTCTCGATGGAGAACAAGGACATCCCGAAGATCCAGTGGGTCGACCACGGCGTCGCGGCGCACGTCGTCATGCCGGACGGTTCGAACGCAAAAGGTCTCGTCGAGCCCGCCGTGGCGCACCTGAAGGTCGACGACGTCGTCCAGTTCGAGCGGTTCGGCTTCGTGCGCGTCGACCACGTGAGCCGCTCCGAGGTCCGAGGGTACTTCGCCCACAGATAGCCGTCTGGGAGCGTCGGCGTTGTGTCGACCCCCAGATTCGGTGACCCCGCAGGAAGGTTTAAGGGCCGTGACGGAGGTAGGATTCCGGCCATGGGGATTTTCAGGGTCCGAGTGAAGGTCTTCAATCTCGAACAACGAACGCGCGAAGAGGAAGTCGTGATGGTGGTCGACTCGGGGGCGACATACGCAGTCGTGCCGCGTCGCACCGCCGAGGAGCTCGGTATCCAACCGTCGGAACAGCGCACGTTCACCCTCGCAAACGGAACGCGGACAGACAGGAGCCTCGGGTGGGCCGGCCTTGCGTACGACGGACGGGCGAGCCCGTGCCTCGTGGTCTTGGGTGAGGAGGGGGATGTGGCCCTCCTGGGGGCCGTCGCGCTCGAGACGCTGGGATACGAGGTCGACCCGGTTGCTCAGGCCCTGCGACCCGCGACGCAATACATGCTCTGACGGGGCAGCCCATCCCGTCATTGTCGTGAACCTTTTCTAGGCCTCGTGGGTTCTCCGCTCGATGGCTCGTTTCGCGAGGCGCGTGGTTTCGATCGAGCCGTCGCCCACCGTGGCCCTCGGCAACCTCGTCGCGGAGCTGAAGGCGAAGGGCGAGACGATCCTCTCCTTGTCCGTCGGCGAGCCGGACTTCCCGACGCCGGCCCACATCGTCGAGGCGGCGAAGACGGCCCTCGACGAAGGACACACGAAGTACACCCCGTCCCCCGGCATCCGGGAGCTTCGCGACGCGATCGCGGAGAAGTCCTCGAAGGAAAACGGGATTCCCGCGAAGGCGGAGAACGTGCTCGTGGCCCCGACGAAGCACACGCTCTTCCTGACGTGCATGGCCCTCCTCGACGCGGGCGACGAGGCGATCATCCCCGACCCGGGGTGGGTCTCGTACGCCCCGATGGTCCGGCTGGCGGGCGCGAGACCCGTACCCGTGCGCGCCGCGGACGAGGAGCGTTTCGTCCTCCGGCCCGAAGCCGTCGCGGAGGCGATCACGAAGCGCACGCGCCTGCTCATGGTGAACTCCCCGTCGAACCCGGCGGGCTCCGTCTACCCGCGCGAGACGATGCGGGGCCTCGCGGACCTCGCGCAGGACCACGACCTCACCCTCGTGAGCGACGAGATCTACGAGAAGATCCTCTACGAGGGCGAGCACGTCTCCCCGGCGTCCCTCGACGGGATGTTCGACCGCACGGTCACCGTGAACGGCTTCTCGAAGACGTACGCGATGACGGGCTGGCGGCTCGGGTGGCTCGTCGCGCCGACGTCGATCGTCAAGGAGGCGTCGAAGGTCCAAGAGCATACGATCACCTGCGCCACGGCGTTCGCGCAGAAGGCGGGCGTCGCGGCCCTGCGCGGCCCGACGGCACCGCTCGACGCGATGGTCGAGGAGTTCCGGGCGCGCCGGGACCTCGTCATGACGGAACTCGCGCGGGTCCGAGACTTCGAGACGTTCCCGCCCGCCGGCGCCTTCTACGCCTTCCCCCGGGTCGCCGCGCCGATCAACAGCGAGGCGCTCGGCGAGCGCATCCTGAACGAGGCGAAGGTCGCCGTCACCCCGGGGAGCGCCTTCGGCGGGGCCGGGGAGGGGCACCTCCGGGTCTCCTTCGCCGCGTCCCGTGAGACGATCGTCGAAGGGATCCGGCGGATCGGCGAAGTCCTCGCCCGGTTGTGACGCCTCACTTCGCCCCGTGCTTCCGGAGCCACTCCGCGGCGTCCTGGTGGCCGCCCTCGCTCGCGAGGGAGACGGCCGTCGCCCCCTGCTCCGTCTCCGCGGTCACGTCGCCCCCGTGGGCGACCAGGAGCTCGAGCATCGGGATGTCCCCGTGGGCGGCCGCCTCGAGGACCGGCGTGTACCCTCCCCCGTACCAGTAGTTCGGGTCCGCTCCCGCCTCGACGAGGATCCGCACGACGTCGAGGTGACGCGCGGCGACGGCGCCCGTCAGCGCCGTGAACTTCGCCGGGTTCTTCCCGATCTGGTTGACGTCGGCCCCCTTCGACAGGAGGTACCTCACCACGTCGGCGTGGCCCATGTACGCCGCAAGACCCAGGGGCGGGAACCCATCCGCCGAAAACGCGTGGACGCCCCTCGGATCCTTCTCCACGAGTTCACGCACCCTGGCGAGGTCGCCGACCGTCGCCGCGGCGTGCGCGTCCAGGACGGGCTTGTGCGCGAGAATCGCGTCCGCGATGTCCTTGCGGCCGTGGTACAGCGCGAAGACGACCGCGGGCACGCCGTCGGGCCCACGAGCGTTCGCGATCGTCGGGTCCGCGCGCAGAATCCGCTGGACCTTCGCAAGGTCGCCCGCCTTGATCGCATCGAAGACGGCTGGGACCATGCACGGCACCACTCCGCGGCCCCACAAGAATGTTTTGGCCGAGGCGGGCTCGTTGCCGCGACGCAACAAACGCCTTGATTGGAACCCCTCGTTATCCATCCGGTGGCGCTCCGTGCCTACGATCCCAAGCTCCTCCGGTGGTTCGTGCGGCTCACGCCCACCCACCGGCTCGACATCGCACTCGAGACCGACGCCTTCCGGAAGGAGGCTGCCCGTGACCTCGTTCGCGGCGATCTTCCGAGCCCTCGGGCGCGCGGGTGCGTTATCTGCTCATCGGCGGCTACGCAAGCGTCCTCCACGGGGTCCCTTGAACGACGCTTGACATCGACCTAGCCCTCGACGCCAACCCGACGAACGTCCGGCGGGCCATCGGGGCGCTCAGCCGTATCGGCCTTCGACCCGAAACGGCCGCGTCGACGAGATTTTGGGCCAGGGGGGAGTCACGGCGACGAACGATCGCAGCGTCGACCTGCTTACCGCGTTGAAGGGCCTCCCGCTTCTCGAACTTTGGTCGCGGCGGCGGACCATCCGCTACCGTGGCGCACGGATCCTCGTCGTCCCCGGAGGGACCGGGTCCGTCTGCTCCGTGCCTCAGGAAGACCGCAGGACCTGGAACGCCAAGGTACTCGAGTCCGGGGATGCGGACCTCTGAGACCGGGGTTTCTACGTGGCGCGCCTTCGAGATAGGCGGCGGGCCTGCGCCTCACGTGACGAGCTGGGTCTCTCCGCACGACGGGCACATGACTTCGATCGGCCGCTTGCTCGTCGTCATCTCGATCGTTGCCCCGCAGTTCTTGCATGGGACGGACATCGGCGTGGTCGGCGGCCGGCGCTCCGGGCCGGCGGGCGGAGGCGGCGGCGTGGGCTTCTCCGCGCTCGGCCGGGCGCCCATCCCTCCGGCCATCCGCCTCCACAGGAACAGGAAGCCGACGATCAGCAGCGCCACGAGGAGGGCAAGGAGGATCGCGAACGTCGGGATCCCCGCGACCTCCGTCGTCCA
>JBQTHW010000265.1:0-3589 GCA_052389495.1 Methanobacteriota archaeon
GCGGGGTCCGCGACGAGCTCCGCGTAATGATGGGCGATCGCCATGTCCGTCTTCAGCAGGACCATCTGGCCATGTCGAGCACCGCACGGAGGTACGGCCATTCCCTCGCCATCCTCCGGAGGAGGTCCCGATTCGCCTCCGCCTCGAGCGCGGACCCGACGCCGTACCACCCGGGGAGCACGTGGCGGCTCTGCGTCCACGCGAACACCCACGGGATTGCGCGCAGGTCGTCGATCCGGAGCGTGCCCTTGCGGCTCGCCGGCCGGGATCCGAGGTGGAGGTCCGCGATCTCGTGGATCGGGGAGGCCTCCTCGAAGTACGTCGGGAGACCGGGCGTCGCGACGAGGCCCCGGTAGGCCCGGAGGGACGCGTCCGCCATCCGGTCCATCGACGCCGTCCACGCTGCGCGCGGCTCGGGGCGCGGCTCGCCCATCGCAAGGAGGAGGCCGCTCATCAGCTGCTCCGTGAAGCGCACGGCGGTCCCGAGGTGGAAGTACTTGAACGCCAGGATCTCCCCCTGCTCCGTGATCTTCACGCGGCCGAGCGGGATGCCGGGAGGGAAGCCGCGGACCGCCTGGAACGCGGGCTCACCGCCCCGGCTGATCGACCCTCCCCGGCCGTGGAACAGCGTGAGCTCGACGCGCGCCGCGTCGGCGGTCCGGGCGAGCGCACGCTGCGACCGGTACAGGGCCCACCTCGACGCGAAGATCCCGCCGTCCTTCATGCTGTCGCTGTATCCCACCATGACCTCCTGGCGCAGCCGCCGGGAACGCAGGTGGTCCGCGTACGCGGGGTTCGCGCAGAGGGACGCCATCGTCTCGCCCGCGCCCCCGAGGTCCTCGATCCGCTCAAACAGGGGCACGAGGTCGACTCGGCCCGAGAGGCCGACGAGCTTTGCGAGGAGGAGCAGCTCGAGCACGTCGCTCGGCCTCGACGCCATGCTGAGCACGACACCGTCCATGACCCGCTCGCCGTACGCGTCCTGGAGGTCCCGCAATGTCCGGAGGGCCTCGACGACCGTCTCGGCATCCCCCGAGACGCGGAGGCTCCGCGGGCGGAACCGTCCGCGAAGGAGGCCGGTCAGGAGCCGCACCTTCGCCGCCTCGTCGAGGCTGCCGTACCGCCGGGCCTTGCGCGTCGCAGCGAGGACCTGCCCGACCGCCGTGCCGACGTCCCTCGCGTTCAGCCGAAGGTCGAGGGACGCGAGATGGAACCCGAACGTGTCGACCTGGCGCACGAGGTCCTCGATCGGGCCGTCCGCCTCCTCCGTCGCGCCGTTCTCGCGGAGGGACGCCTGGACGAGGGTGAGGTCGCCGAGCAGCTCCTCCGCCCGGGCGTAGCCGCCCCGGCGACGCGCGAGGGTCGAGGCGACGCGGTGCGCCATGAACGCGACCTTCTCGCGGTGCGGTTCGTCGGGGAAGCGGTCGCGGATCTCCCGCCACGCCTTCGGATGCGAGCGCCGGTCCCGGGCGAGGGACGCGGTCAGGGCGCGGGACGCCCCGACGTACCGCGCGCTTTGCGTAAGCGTGTCGACGAGGTCGCGGAGGGTGGACTCGTACCGGCGCAGGATCAGCGTGCGCTGCATCCGCGCGGCGGTCCGCATGGAGTCCGGCGTGACGTTCGGATTGCCGTCCGTGTCGGAGCCGCGCCAGGAGCCGAACCGCAGGACCGTCGGCGGCCGGGCGACGCCGGAGCCGTACGCGCGTTCGAGCGCCCGCGCGAGGGAGCGGTACACCGCGGGGACGAGGTCCACGATGACGTTCTCGAAGTAGTACAGGCCCATCCGGATCTCGTCGATCACGCCGGGCTTGCGGTCGCGGAGCACGTCGCTCTGCCAGAGCCCTGTGACCTCTCGCCGGAGGTCCGTCCGGACGGCCTCGACCTCCGGGGGCGTGAGCCGCTCGACGTCGAGCCGATGCAGCGCCTCGTGGATCCGTCGCAGGCGGAGGAGGACCGTCCGCCTCTTCGGCTCCGTCGGATGGGCCGTGAAGACGAGCTCGACATCGAGGGACCCGACAAGGCGGACCGCGCCGTCGCGACTCATCCCTCGGTCCCGGAGTTCGACGAGCGTCGCCTCGAGGGAGTCCGCGGGCGTGCGGCCCACGAACGCCAGCGCGCGCGCACGGCGCACGCGGTCGATGTCCTCCGCCAGGTTGAGGAGCTGGAAGTACAGGCCGAACGCGCGCACGACCTCGGTCGCCTGGTCCACGTCGAGGGACCGCGCGAGGGCGCGTGCCTCGCGGTCGAGGCCGATCTCGGGCCGCGCGCGGGCGCGGACGCACGCGTCCCGGAACCGGCGCACGAGTCCGGGCACCTCGGGTCGGGCTTCCGCATGGAGGACCTCCTCGAGCACCTCGTCGACGAGGCGGATGTCGTCCTCCAGGGTCCGGCCTCCCTCCACCATGCGCGGGCGAACGGCGAGGCACGGAAAAGGGTTCGGCCGGGGCGTATTCCGATTCGCGCACTTCCCACGCGGGGCCGACGAAACGTTGAAGTCCGGACGGCCCTTCGTCGCCCCCAGGGACCCCATGGGCGTGCGCATCTTCCGCGGCGGCGTCCTCGACGAGCGGTTCGAGGGCTCCGTCGTCGTGATCGGCCCGAGGCCCACGCAGATGACGGGCCTCGTGCGCGGGGACCTGTTCGTGCGGGACAGCAGCGTCTGCGAGGTCGTCGGCATGGTGGCGGGGAACGTCCTCGCGGAGCGCACGGGGCGCGCGATCCTCAAGGGCTACGTCACGAAGTCCGCGAAGGCGACCGGGGGCGAGCTCGAGGTGTACGGCCTGGTCGGCGGGGACGTCGTGAACGAGGGCGGCCGCGTCTACGTCGACAAGGGCTCCGTCGTGCGAGGCAAGGTCATCGGCCCGGTCGACACGGCGCCGCTGCCCCCTCCCGCCCCGGCCCCCGCGGCCCCGAGCGCGGCCGCGCCGCCGAAGGCCTGAGCCCTACGCCTCCACGGTCTGCGTCTGGAGGGTCCGCTTGAGCGGCATGCGCTCCTCGCGTTTCTCGCCCGCCGCGAACAGCTGCATGTACGGCATGAGGGCGGCCATGACGTTGTTCTCCGCCTTCCGCAGGTGCTCCTCGTACGTCGACCGGCTCACCCCGAGGCCCTTCGCGATGTTCTCCGTCGTGATCTGGCGGGGCGACGTGTAGTATCCGTACCGGTGCGCCTTCACGATCGCGTCCATCTGCTTCGTCGTGAGGTCCGCGAACAGGCTGTTCACCCAGACGCTCGTCGGCAGGACGTTGAGGGGCAGCTCTCGCTTGCGGATGAGCTCCGTCGGACCCCGCTTGTTCAGGTCGCGGAACATCTCCCGCGTCTTCTCCTCGTCGAAGCTGATCACGCGGAAGTATCCCCAGCCGTCCTTGAACACCGCGGGAGGCGCGTCGACGGTCTCGTGGGCCTCCGTGATGTTCCACGGACTGTCGAACGTGCCGCACGTGCACTTGAGCATGAAGATCCGACCCTCGCGGGCGTCGACCCACTCGTCGACGAGGCGGCCCGCCTTCCGCAGGTCCGTCTCGACCCCGCGGAGGACCGTCTCGTTCGTCGTCGGGACCTGGAGCAGCTCGCGGTTCCAGATGCACCACA
>JBQTHW010000266.1:0-7271 GCA_052389495.1 Methanobacteriota archaeon
CGCTCGGCCGGGCGCCCATCCCTCCGGCCATCCGCCTCCACAGGAACAGGAAGCCGACGATCAGCAGCGCCACGAGGAGGGCAAGGAGGATCGCGAACGTCGGGATCCCCGCGACCTCCGTCGTCCACAGCGGGTTCGTTGCGCCGATGTGCACCGTCTCGATCGCCTGGGCGCCCGTGAAGATCTCCTGGACGACGAGGAGCAGGTCGCCCTCGTTCGTGTTCGCCGGCACGCGCAGGGTGAGTTCGCCCGTCGGGCTCGTCGTCGCCTGTCCTGCGGTCGCCGCCCCGAAGAGGGCGATGCCGAACGCGAAGGACTGCGGCAGGGACACGGGCCCGACCGCCGTGAGGGAGTAGGAGATCCGGATCGTCTCGCCGGGCAGGTACGAGGTCCGGTCCGTCCCGATGCTGAGGACGACCCGCGCGAGCTGGGCCGCGGCGATCTGGCCCACGACCGTGCGCCCGGCCTGGCTCGCCGTCACGACGAACGTGTACGAGGATGCGGGCGGGTCCGGCGTGCGGTACGCGAACGAACCGCCCGAGGCTCCGGCGCTCAGCGTTCCGGCCTGGACGACCGACCCGCCGGCCGCAACGACTTCGTAGTAGAACGTGGGGCTCGACATCACGACGGAGCGGAGTCCGAACGACACGGCGACCGAGTCGCCGCCCGCGTACTCCGACGGGGAGACGCTCATCGCAAGGTACCCGTACGCCACGGAGGCGAACACGGTGTCCGTCGCCGTGTTGCCCTGGCCGTCGTTCACCGTCACGTCCCATTGCATCGTGCCCGTGTAGTCCGAGGGGATCGCGTACGTCGCGCTCGCCAGGCTCCCGGCCGCGGCGTACAGGATGTTCCCCGTGGCCGTGTCCCGCACGCGCCACTGGTACGTGTGGTTCCCCGCCGGGTCCACGGCCGCCGCGCCGCGGGCGTCCTCGCCGCTCACGTAGTTCGAGCGGTCGAGCGTCAGGACGGCCGCCAGCCGCGGCGCCTCGCGGACGTCGAAGGACGCCGACTCGGCGGCGTTGAGCGCGTCGTGGGCCGTCGCGGACGCCTGCACGTCGTACGTCGCCTGCGTCGGGGTCGCGTCGAGCTGGAACACGTGGCGGACGCGGCCGTCCCGCGCCGTGACGAGGTCCGACGCGCCGTACGCCGTCGTCGCGCCCGTCGTCGCGTCGCTGACCGTGAGGTTCACGCGAACGTCCTCCGCGGCCGGATCGAAGGATCGCGGCGCGCCGGGGAAGTCCGTGACCTTCGTCCAGACGTCGACCGTCACGACGTCGCCGGGCGCGTACACGGAGCCCACGCTGACGATCACCCCGAGGGAATCGATCTCGAACGAGTGGGAGTCCGTCCCGGTCCGGTCGCCGGCCGTGTCGTTGAACCACACCCGGAAGTTCCCGTCGAGGTCGGGGTCCGCGGTGGTCGGGATCGTGAACGAAAACGCGCTCACGGACGCGTTGAAGACGTGCTGCCTCGGCGTGATGAGCGACACCCGGGCGTCGTCCCACGCCTGGAGCTCCCCGACGCCCGCGGGCGCCGGTGCCCCGTCCTTCAGGTTCAGGGCGGCCCAGTTCACCGTGACCGTGTCGCCCGGGAGGTACGCGGGCTTGTCCGTCCACGCCGTCAGGTCGTACCCGCGGACCTCGAAGCGCTCCAGCGCGAGCGCGGCGATCGGATTGCCTCCGCCGGCCTCGAAGTAGCCGGGGCCGAACACCCCGACCCAGTACCAGAAGCTGTCCTCCAGCGTGGTCGGGATCGTGTACGAGATGAGCCGCTCGCCGGAGCCCGGAATGAGCTGGTCGTCGAACATCGCCCGGGACGTGACGGGGCCGAAGGGCGCCACCCACTCGAAGATGTCGACGTCGTACACGTCGTCGGCGTCGGCCCGGACGTGGATCCGCATCGTCTCCGTGGGCACGTACAGGCTCGTGCCCGTGTACAGGCCCGGCTCCACCTCGAGATCGCTGAACGCCGCCCGCCCGCGGGGCGCGGCGACGACGAGGGCGGCGAAGACCGTCACGCAGGCGAGGGCGAACGCGAGGGGCCGCACGGCGCGGCCGCTCCGTGGCGCAGAGGGTACCATGTGCTCCCATCCCGGGGGCCCGCGGGGGACCCCGCGGGCGGGTCCGCATCATGTCGGACCTACATAACCGCTTTGGTCGGATGTCTGTCCGACGCGTGGCGAGCCGTCACGGACGCGGCGGCGACCCCGTCCCGCCGTCCCGCAGCCGGCCGAACAGGTCCTCCGCACGCGCCCGCCAGGGCACCGCGTCCGCGACGCGGCCCTGGGCCTCGTACATCCGCGCGACCTCCTCGCAGCGTGTCGCGAGGCTGTGCGGATTTCCGAGGTTCTCGATCAGGGCGACGGACCCGAGCAGGTGCTCCTCCGCCTTCGACCAGTCCCCGCGGCGCGCGAGGACGAGCCCCAGGTTCGCCCGGGCGGTCGAACGCGCGATCGGGTCGGCGACGGAGTCCGCGAGGCGGAGCGCGCGCTCGGCGGTCGCTTCCGCCGCCACCGTGTCGTCGAGTGCGAGGAGGTTCTCGACCGCGTTCGCGAGGGCGAGGGACGCAAACCGCATCTCCCCGGCGCGCGCCGCGATGTCCGCGGACGATGCGAACGCGTCCGCCGCCTCCGAGGTCCGCCCCTCGCGGTGCAGGACGATCGCCAGGTTGTTCCGGACCGCGGCCTCCTCCCGGCTCCCGGCGGGCGCGAACGGGGCCGCCTCGAGGAAGCTCGCCTTCGCCCCCGCCACGTCGCCTCGGGCCAGGCGGGCCGCGCCGAGGTCCGTGAGGGCGCGGGCCTTCTCCCTCGGGTCGTCGTCGAGGAGGGCGACGGCCTGGCGCAGGTGCTCGAGCGCCGCGGGGAGGTCGCCGAGACGCCGTTCCACGCCGCCGAGGGCCCGGAGGGCCTCCGCCCGGAGCCGGCGGTCGTCCACCGCGTCCCGGACGGCGTCCCGGAGGATCGACCTCGCCCGCTCGTACTCCCCGAGGCGATGCGCGACCCGGCCGAGGAGGACGCGGGCCCGGAGCCGCTCGTCCGGGGGGCCGTCGGACACGATCGACTCGAGGACGTCGCGGGCCTCCGCGAACCGTCCGAGGAACACGCGCGCGTCCGCGAGGAGGAGGCGCGGCCTGCGTTCGGCCGGAAGCCGCAGGAGGAGCGCCTCGAGCTCGCCCGCGCGCGGCCCTTCCGCGACCGCGTGCCCGCCCGAGGCGAGGAGGGAGGCCGCCCGGTCGACGTGGCCCGCCTCGAGGTGGTGGTGGACGGCCTCGAGGAGGTCCCCGCGAGACTCCCAGTAGGCGGCCGCGCGCTCGTCCGCCGTCCGCCGGCCGGCGGGCTCCATGCGTCCGAGGAGGAACTCGCGCACGAGGTCGTGGACCGCGAGCCCCTCCGGCCGCACCTGGAGCAGGGCCGTGCGGACGAGCCGGCGCACCGCCGCGAGGCCCGCGCCGACCGCCTCCGGATCCGGGATCGGCTGGCGGAGGACCGTGAGGATCGTCAGGGCGCGCTCGGATCCGTCGTCGAGCCCCTCGAGGATCGTCTCCAGGACGTACCGCTCCGTCTCCGCGCGGCCCGCGTCGAGGCCGCTCGCGGCGAACAGGACGAGGGCGAGCGGGTGGCCCCGCGTCGCGCGCACGATCCGAACGACGTCGTCCTCCGGGAGGGACGCGCGGCGCGTCGCGAGCAGGTCTCTCGCCGCCGCCTCCGAGAGGCCTCCGAGGTCGAGCTCGGCGATCCGAAGGCCGACGGCGGTCGCGCGGTCGCAGAACGCGGGGCGGGTGCGCGACGCGACGAGCACCTTGGCCCGCGGGGGCGCCTCCAGGAGGGACGTCAGGAGACCGTCCGCCGCCGGGCTCGCGTGGAGGTCGTCGATCGCGACGACGGACCCGGCGAGGTCCTGCCTCAGGACCGCGAGCGCGTCGACGGGATCGTACCCCGCGCGCGAGACGATCGCCTTGAGCCGGCGTCGCCCGTGCCGCGCGAGGGCCTCCGCGAAGGACGCGAGGAGGCCGTGCGCGTCGTCGTGCGCGTGCACGCGGCGCCGGACCGTCGGCCGGGTCTCCGACTCGAGCGCCTTCGAGACGAGAGCGGTCTTCCCGATTCCGGCGACCCCGACGACGACCGCGACGGGCGACTCGTCCGAGGCGAGCCACGCACGCAGGGTGCGCAGCTCGTCCTCGCGGCCGAAGAAGTCCGGCTCCGGGGCGGCCGGCGGCGGCACGGCCGCCGCGCGCGGGATCTCGATCACGTCGAGGGTCAGGACGCGCTCGACCGCCTCCGACTCCCTCACGCCGGCACGGCGGAGCGCCTCGATCGCCTCCGCCCCGGAGGCGTCGCGGGTCCCGGCCCCCTCGATCACGACGACCCGGCGTGCCTTCGCGTGCTCCCGCATCCTTCGCGCGATCTCGAGGCCCGCGGGCGCGAGGACGTACACCTTGCGTCGCGTGCGTGCCTTCGCGACGTGGGCGACGCGCTCCTCGATCCGTCCCGCGTCCTTGAGCCGCTTCAACTCGAGGGCCGCGTGTGCGCGGCTGATCCCGAGGGCCTCCGCGATGCCGTCCTGCGTGACGTCCCCCGGGTACTCGTACGCGTCCGCGTAGCGCGCGAACGAGGACAGGTGGACGAGCACGCGCTCCCCCACCGTGATGCCCGTCGCGCGACGCCCCCCCGTCGCGCGGGATGCGCCGTGCGCTATTTAACGCCTGTTGGCGCGGAGCCGCTCGATGATCGCGGGCACCTCCGTCAGGTCGCGCACCTCGAAGTCCGGCGTCGGATCCGCGGGGCCCCGCCGCTCGCCCGTCCGATTGACCCAGATCGTCCGCAGGCCGAGCCGCGCGGCGCCCGCGACGTCCGCGGGAAGGGAGTCGCCCACGTGGACGACGTCCTCGGGGCGCACGCGGAGCGCGTCGAGCGCGACCTCGAAGATCCTCGGGCGAGGCTTGTAGCACCGCGCGCTCTCCGACGTCACGACGACGTCGAAGCGCAGCCCGGCCCGCGCGAGGATCCCTCGGAGGAACGCGTCGTCCGCGTTCGAGACGACCGCCCGGGGCACGCCGTCGAGGCGCTCGAGCACCCGTGCGACCTCGGGGTACGGCTCGGAGGCCTGCCACTCCCGCTCGAGCATCTCGACGTACGGACGGGGCTCGGCGTCGATCCCGTGGTCCGCGAAGGCCCGCGCGAGGCTGTCCTCCGTGACGTCGGCGAGGAGGAGGAACTCCTCGAGGTCCTGCGCGAAGAAGTGCCCGTCCCAGGTCGCGAGGAACGCCTCCGGGGGGACGCCCGCGCCGGCGTCCTCGACGACGGCCCGCGAGACCCGGAGGAGCGCCCCGCGTCCCGCATGGATGAGCGTCCCGAACGCGTCGAAGCTGACCGCTGCGACCATGGGCCCACGAACGACGTCACGCCCCGGCATATGTCTTTCGACCGTGGTCGCACACGTCGAACAGGGGGCATCCGCCGCAGCGGGGCGTCGGGCGGCACCTCGCCTTCGCGTGGGCCACGAGGAGGGCGTGGGCCTCCCGGTATGCCGCGAGGTCGCGCGGGACGTGTCGCTCGAAGAACGCCTTCACGCGCCCGACGTCGTCGGACCCGACGAGACCGACCCGCCGCGCGATGCGCACCGTGTACGCGTCCACGACGAACGTCGCGTGGTCGGACGCGTAGAGGAGGATCGAGTCCGCGGTCTCCGGCCCGACGCCCGGCTGATGGAGGAGGTCCGCCCGCACCGCGTCGAGGGGCCGGTCGAAGTACGCACGGAGGTCCCCGCCGGACGAAGCGACGAGGTGCCGGCAGAACGCCCGGAGCCGTCCCGGCTTGACGCCGTACAGGCCGGTCCCACGCACGTGCCTCCGGATCGTCGCCGCGCGGGCCGCGGCCAGGCGATGCGGGTTGAGGAGCCCCGCGGCCTTCAGGGTCGCGATCGCCCGCTCGACGTTCCGCCACGACGTCTGCGCCATGAGGAGGGCGCCGACGATCACCTCGAACGGGGTCTCTGCGGGCCACCATCGCTGCGGCCCGTACGTCGCGAGGAGGCGGTCGAAGATCTCCCGCGCGCGGTTCACGGGAGGCGCATCGACCCCGCTCGCTTTAAGCCGCACGCCCCGATGCGGCCGCGTGTTCCCCCTCCTCACGATCTATCAATCGACGAGCGCGGACGAGTCGCTCGTTCGGACCCTGAATCTCGCCGGGGCGAACGCCCTCCTGGACATCCTCATGATCGGCATCACGTCCCTCGCCGTCGCGTACGTCGTGCCTCTCGTCGCGATCCCGTTGTGGCTCCGGGGCCGGCGCGAGCTCGCCGTCGACGTGGTCGTGCTCCTGGCGATCACGATCCTCGTCACGGAGGCCCTCAAGGTCGCGACCGCGAAGCCCCGCCCCTGCGAGGCCCTCCCGGGCGTCCTCGTGATCGCCCCGGAGTTCTGTCCCGGCTCGCTCGACGCGTTCCCGAGCGGGCACGCGTCCCGCGCGTTCGCGCTCGCAGGCCTCGTGGCGACGCGCGCCCGTGTCCGCGTCTCCGCGCCGGCGTTCCTCGTCGCGGGCCTCGTCGGCGTGAGCCGGATCTACCTCGGCGTCCACTGGCCCTCCGACGTCCTCGGCGGGGCGATCCTCGGAGTCGCGCTCGCCCTTGCCTTCGTCGTCGTCGCGAAACGCAGCGAACGGTATCGCCGGATCCGAGGCCGGTTCGTCGCCGTCCTCCGAGGCGTCCGGAGCGGACCGCCGGGAGCCTAGAACTCGTCGGAACCGAGCAGGCCCTTCGCGCGGAACGCCGCGGCGTCGAGGGCCTCTGCGATCGCAGGGGAAAACGTCGGCAGGATCGCGACGAGGAACGTGCCTTCCGTGATCCACTGCGTGACCAGGACGCTGCCGCCCGTGTCCATCACGACGCGTGCGGGCGCGTCCTTGTGGAGCCCCGAGTAGATCACGTCGATCGCCCCGAGGAGGGTCGCCGCCATCGTCCCGAAGTTGTCGACGTGGGACTCCTCGGGTAACACGTGGGCGAGGGGCACGCCCGATCGGGCGATCAGGGCGCACGCATCCGCATCCGCGATCGCCTTGAAGTCCGTGAGCACGTTCCGCAGGGCGTCGACGTCCCGACCCACGTTCGTCGGCCTCCCGACGCGCGCCGATTCGCCCTTCCTTATTTAACCGTGCCGGCGTGGAGGCTCTTTCGGGCTAAGTAGGATGGCGACAAGCATCCGGACGGCCAAATTCGACGAAGGAACCCGAGACACTAGTCTGACGGTTCTCGCGTCCATGAGTCTGAACGACT
>JBQTHW010000267.1:0-5578 GCA_052389495.1 Methanobacteriota archaeon
GCGTGCGGCGCCTCGAGGTCTCGACGGTCGCGGACTCCGTGGACTACGAGCCGTACGTCGCGACGCGGCGTTTCTATCGCGCCGTGGGGTTCGTGGACGACCGGGTCGACCCGTTGTACTTCGGCTCCGGGGAGGACCGGTACGATCGCCTCGTGATGAAGCTCGAGATACCCGGCTGACGCAAGGTGCCGCCTGTTCGTCGAGAACCGAACCGACTCATGCCTTTTCCGAACGTTCGCGGACCGCTTCCACGGCGGCCCCGGGTGTGACCGCGTGTCCGAACGACGCGAGGGTCGCCTCGATGGCCTGCACGCACGCCGCGAGGTCGTCGAAGTCGCAGACTCCCATGTGGCCGATGCGGAAGATCACGCCCTTCAGGTGGCTCTGGCCGCCGGCGAGGACCGTGCGATGCTCCTCGCGCAGCCGCTTCCGGAACGCCGCGTCGTCGACGCCCGCCGGATACCGGATCGCGGTCACCGTGTTCGACGCGAACGCGGGATTCGGAAACAGTCGGAGGCCGAGCGCCTTCACGGCCGCGCGCGTGGCGTCCGCGAGCCGACGTGTGCGGTCGATTCGGTTCTCGAGTCCCTCTTCCTTCAGCATGAGGAGCGCCTCGCGGAACGCAAGGAAGAGCGGGACGGCCGGGGTGTACGGCGTGTCCTGCTTCTTCAGGCCGTCGACGTGAGCCTTGAGGTTCGCGTAGAACGACGTCTCGGAGTGGAGCATGCCATACGCCCGGTCGGACAGGGCGACCGCGCTGAGTCCCGCGGGTGCGGCGACGCACTTCTGTGAGCCCATCACGAGCGCGTCGATTCCCCACTCCCGGATCCGGCATTCAAGCCCGGCCACCGCCGTGATCCCGTCGACGAGGAGCAGGAGGCCCCGATCCTTCACGACCTTCGCGAGGTCCGAGATCGGGTTCGTGAGGCCCGTCGAGGTCTCGTTCCAGCACACCGTCACGGCGCGGAAGTCCCCCGCGTCGAGGGCCGACGCCAGCTGCGCCGGATCGACGGGCTTCCCCCACTCGGCCGCGAGCGGCGTGGGCCTCGCGAACACCTGACACACCTCGTAGAACCGTTCGCTGAACTTCCCGTTCACGAGACAGAGGACCCGGTCCGCTTTCCTCAGGAGGCCCGAGACCGCGGACTCGAGCCCCGCCGTGCCCGAGCCGGAGAGGATCGCGACCTCGCCTCGCGTGCCGAACGCGTACTGGACGAGCCCGCGGAGCTCGGCAAGCACCTCCCGGAACTCCCGGCCGCGGTGGTTCATCGCGGGCGCCGCCATCGCCCGCACGACCCGGACGTCCATCTTCACCGGCCCCGGGAGCATGAACACCGTGTCGCGGCCGACCATCCGACGCGCGCGAACGACGCGAGCGAGATAAACGATTGGTCGCGGCCGCGACGGCCGCAGACGACCCCGGCATCATATGCGACGAATGTGTCCGCTCCACGCGAAGCCGAGGTGGGTGGGCGTGAGAATGACCCAGCAACGCTTTTATATCCACACACGGATGCGCCGGACACTCGTCGGGCGCACGAGGTCGGTACGACCTACGTCGGCGGCGGGGTGTTTGATGGACGAGACGACGGAGAAGATCACCCTACGCCTCCCGGCGCGGTTCCTGAAGGCGCTCGACTTCCTTGTCGAGCTCGATGACTTCCCGAGCCGGTCGGAGGCCGTCCGCGCGGCGATTCGCGACCTCGTGTACGCCCGCGTCGAGCTCGTGACGGACAAGCTGAAGAAGATCGAGGAAGCCGAGCGATCGATGGCGCAGATGGAATCCGTCCGCCGCGAGTTCATGCAGAAGTGACACCGCAAGGCATCGCGCTTACCTCCCCCCCAACTGGGTGGCCCTCGCGCCACCCTTCTTTTCTTTTCGGCCCGGCAATCAACGATGACAATCAACCGTGACAAGCGCGACCGCGCCTAGATACCCGCCCCGCCACGTCGTCGGGGTCGATGGCGACGGTCCTCGAGGAGATCCGAGCTTTCGAACTCGGAGCCGCGGTATCGGGAACGGCGGAGGTCGTCGCGGCGCCGACCCTGCTCGAGCGCCTCCGGAAGTTCCTGTGGCTGTGGAGCGGCATGTTCAGCGTCGGGTGCCTCGCGTCCGCGTTCGCGGGCTACACGGTCCTGCGAGCGTTCGAATCCGCGGGGACGAACTTTCTCGCGGCGATCGTGTCCGCGGGCCTGTTCGGCGTCGCGTCGTTCCTACGGTTCGGGCCCGACTCGGAGTAGCCCGTCCGACGGGGCGACGAACGTTTATCCGATGAGGCCCCGTTCGCCGCGGCCGTGGACCGGGCCGCGTGGGCCCGCACGGGGATCGTGACCGCGATCCTCGTGCTCCTGGCCATGATCCTCATCACGCCGACCCTGATCGGCCGGCCTCCGGAGCTCGGGTCCCTGCCCCTCCTGATCGTCGGCCTGACCCAGGATCGGTCGACGTTCGTCGTCCATGTGGGCGGTGCCGTGGGAAGCTACATGTACGCGAACGTCACCCTGGCAGTCCGCGGGATCGGGAACGCGTCATCGTACGAAGCGCAGGCAATGGAGAACGATACGTACGACGCGAACCTTCGCGTGCCCGTGAACGTGACCGCGAGCTTTGCGATCCACACGTACCTCGTCGACCGCCAGGAAAACTACTTCGAGTACAACGTGACGGTGGACCTCGGTCGCGACGCGCAGGACCGCCTCGTGTTGATCTTCACCCTGGCGGACGAGAAGGAACCGCGCGTGGAGCGGCGCACCCCGCCGGAGGACTTTCGGTGGCCCGTTCCGCTGAGGGGCGCCTTATGAGGGTCTCCCGCTGGACGCTTCTGGGGCTCCTCGTAATCGGCGTGCTCGTCGTGATCGAGGGCTCGATTCTCGTCGGACTGCTCCGAATCGAGAACCTCATTGGCTTCTTCTTCGTCTTCGTGTACGGGCTCGTCGTGATCGCCGTCCTCGCGATTGTCGGGGCCGTCTTCTTCGGGATGTACGTGAGCCACCGGATCCTGTCCACGCAGGCGTTCACGCCCTTCGAGGAGGAGATGCTCCGGATGCGGGAGGACGTCAAGCGGATGGCCGAGCGGCTCGACGAGATCGCCGCCCGCCTCGGCGCCGGCTCCGGCGACCGCCGCTAGGGCGGGCTGCCGCCCGAATCACGCGAGCCGCTCGGGGCACGCGGAACGTCGGGAGCATCCGATGCACTTGCCCGGCCGGTTGTGGTTCCGGTGGGCCTCTCCCTTCCGGACGGCCGCGCGCATCTCCGCCAGCTTGACGAGCAGGAGCCGCTTGAGGTCCTCGTTGTATTCGATTTCGTGCGTCGCGCCGTCGTACCGGAGGATCCCGTGGGGCGGCGCACGTCCGTACGCCTCTTCGATGAGCAAGCAGTACGCGGCGACCTGGAGGATGTGGGAGAACAACGGGCCCCTCGGCACCCGTCCCGTCTTGACCTCGACGGGGATGTGGACGTCGCCCTGCGCGAGGACGTAGTCCGGGCGCCCCGCGAGGCCGTACCGGTCGGACACGAACAGCTTCGGGTTCTCCGCCGCGCCGTCGACGTAGGCGATGTCCCCGGTGACCCCGTGCCGCGTGCGCGTCCCAACCGCGATGTCGAGGGCACGGAGGGACCGGTACAGGAAGAAGCACGCTCCGATGAGCCAGGTCAGGGCGAGGGCCTGGAAGCCGAGCGCGAGGCCCCCGCTCTCCACCCCGCGGAACGAGACCGCCGCGATCGCGATCACGACCGCCGTCATCGAGGTCACTAGGATGACCCGCTCCGCGAGGAGCCGCTCCGCCGCCCGCGCGAGGCGATCCGCCCGGTACAGGAGGAACACCGCGGCGAGGAGCCAGATCAGCGCGATCGCGCTGACGAACTCCGAGATCCGGAACTGCTGTCCGAGGAACGTCAGGCCCACCGTCGCCACGAGCGTCGCGGCGAGGGCGAAGTACATCACGCCGACCTCGGCCTCGCGCGCCTCCGACTCGCGGGAATCAATTCCCTTGATGTCGTCCGCGACGGCCTCGTGGCGCACCACGCCGGCGGCGAGTTCGTCGCCCTCCTCCGGTGCCATCGTGCGGCTGAGCCACCAGCTGAGCGGGCAGTAGCCGAACTTCTCGACCTCCGCGGCGGAGAAGACGGAGGGCTCCACGCGTTCCCATCCGGCCCGGGGGCCTTAGACGTTTGGACGTCCCTCTCAATTTCCGGAGCGAGACGTACGACGCCGCCCCGACGATCGCGTAGAGCGCTGCGACGACCCCGGGGTCGTCGATCCGGAAGCCGTCGTCCTCGGCCATCGACCAGTCGGCTTGGAGCGCGGACTCGAAGGCGGCGGCGACGGCCGGGTCTCGGAGGATCAGACCGATTTCCCGGTTCTCCGTGGCCGAGGCATGCGCCCAGTTCATGCTCGATACGAGGACCGTCCCGCCATCGACCACGACACCCTTGTTGTGCACTCGGTCCACGCGCCCGTACGGGGCGACGAGCCGGGCCTCGAGCCTCAGTCCCTCGTCACGTGCGCGTTCGATGAGTCGGTCCACGAGGTCGTCGTTCCCCTCCGCGTCGGGATCGTCGTTCCACCCCGACCCGTCGAGGAGGATCCGGACGTCGACCCCGCGGCGAGCCGCGTCGACCGCAGCCGCGAGGAACGGATTCGGCGCCTCGCGCCACGTCTCCTCGATGTAGAACGCCTCGATCCAGATGCGATCGCGCGCGGAGGCGAGGAGCCCGAGGAGGCCGTCCGGGTCGAGCGTCGTGTCCGGCCCGATCACGAGCCGCGCCGCCCGGGTCCGGCCCTCCGTCGGAGGTGACCACGGCGCGATCGCACCCGTCTCCGAGGGCGTCCATACGGACTCCGGCTCGTGAGCGACGGAGTCGCGCCGTCGCGGGTCGAAGTCCGCCTCGAACACGGCGCGGAGCTCCGACGCGAGACCCGGATCGTCCAGCACGACCGTCCACCCGCGGTTTCCGTCCTCGTTCGCGCCGGGGAACCCGGAGTCGCCGAAGTTCTCGGAGCTCACGATGAGCCGCGTCCCGTCGACGATCGCGTACTTCGCATGGAGGTACCGGTACCGCTTGACGACGTCGCCCGCGCCCCGAAGCCAGCGGACCTCGGCCCCCGCCCATGCGACGCCCGATGCGACCGCACGGCTGACGTCCTCCAGGCCTCCGACCGGATTCCCGTCGAGGAGAACCCGCACCCGAACGCCTCGGGACGCGGCCCCTGCGAGGACCGAGGCGATGCCCTCGTGCGTGAGCGTGTACACGGCAACCTCGATCGACTCCCGTGCGTCGTGAAGCGCGGACAGGACGAGGCCTGCCCCGTCGCGGGGCGAGACGACCGGGATCGCCGGGCCCGTCACGGTCCGTCCGGGCGCCTCGAATGCGGACTGCCCGATCCGATGGTCGCGAAGCCCGTCCCAGTCCGTCGCATCATCGTGGTCCCTGAGGACGCCTTCGACGGCCGCTCGGATCGCGACCTCCCCTCGACCGGTCGGCGGTGCCGCGGGCCCGGCCCACCCGGGCCCCGCATACGACGAATCCCCGTACACGTACACATCCGCGACGGCCCCCGAGGCGTCGACGAGGAGG
>JBQTHW010000268.1:0-1519 GCA_052389495.1 Methanobacteriota archaeon
CCCGCGACCGTCCGCGCCGATCAAGACCGCCGTGAGGGCGCCGAAGCCCCGGCCCGAGACCCCGGAGGGCCTCGTGACGAAGGCGGAGGTCCTCTTGAGCGCGCGACAGCACGAGGCCGCCCTCGCGGCGTTCGACGAGGCGCTCCGCCTGAACCCGTCCCACGTGCCGGCGCTCCTCGGCCGCGCGACGTGCGTCGAGCGACTCGGCAGGCGGACGGAGGCGATCGAAGCGTACCGGCGCGTCCTCGCGGCGGACCGGTCGAGCGAGGCCGCCTTGTCCGGGCTCGCGGGCCTCCTGATCGAGGAGCGTCGGTGGCGCGAGGCCCTCGAGGTCGTCGAGGAGTCCCTCCGCCGCCGGCCGAACGCAGGGCGGTCCCTCGAGCGCAAGGGCGACGTCCTGACGAACCTCGGGCGGCGCGCGGAGGCCCTCGGCGCGTACGACGCCGCAGCGGCCCTCGACCCGGCGGACGACAACCTGCGGCAGAAGATCGAGGAGGTCCGCGTCGACGTCCCCGGGCTGCTGAGCCGCGCCCTCATCGCGTCCGCGTCGGGGAACTACGCGCAGGCGCTCAAGCTGTTCGACGACATCCTCGAGATCGACCCGGGGAACGTGAACGCGCTGATCGGCAAGAGCGTCGCGTACCGGCGCAGCGGCAAGTCCCTCGAGTCGCTGAACTGCCTCGACCTCGTCCTGAGCCTCCAGCCGAACAACGTCGCCGCGCTGCTGAACCGAGGGCACATCCTCGAGGCGCAGGGCGACCTCGACGGGGCGCTCGAGGCGTTCGACAAGCTCGTGTCCGTGTCGACCCTTGACGACGAGGCGTGGGCCGCCCAGGGCGACATCCTCACGAAGATGGGGCGGGACGACGACGCGATCCGGGCGTACGCGGAGGCGCTCAAGCTGAACCCCGGGGACGACCTGATCCAAGCGAAGGTCCGCGAACTCGAGGAGTCCCGCGCGGTCCACGCGGACATCCTCCGGGACCTGTACGAGGTCAAGGGCGTCGGGCCCGCGAAGGCTCGGGCGCTCGTCGACGCCGGCTTCCGGAGCGCGGAGGACTTCGCCCTCGCGACGGCGGACGATCTGATGGCCGTCAAGGGCATCACGAAGCGGATCGCACAGGACCTCATCGCGCACTTCTCCGAGGTCGTCGCGCCGACCGCCCGATGAGCCTCGCAAGCCTTAAGTAAGCCCGGCCTTTGCCACGCGATCCGATGAAGGCATTCCGCGTCGACGGCCGCTTCCGCATGGGGCGCGCGTGGCAGGCGTTCGCGAAGGAAGTCGCCGCGGCGGACGCCGAGGCCGCGCGGGAGAAGCTCTTGTCGATTCTCGGGAGCCAGCACGGCGTCGCGCGCAAGTACATCGAGGTCGGAGGGATCGCGGAGGTCCCACCGGCGGACGTGGCGGACCCCGCCGTCCGGTACGCCCTCGAGGTGCGCGCGTGAGCGCGACGGAGACGGACGTCCGCCGGGGCGTCGCGATCCTCGAGCAGTACCGCGCCCAGATCGAGGCGTTCGC
>JBQTHW010000269.1:0-2420 GCA_052389495.1 Methanobacteriota archaeon
GGTCCGCCTCGAGCTGCTGCGCCTCCAGGCTGGGGGCGGAGAGGACGTCCCGCACCTCGGTCTCCGGCGGGACATTCGGGACCTGGGGGAGGTACCCGAACCGGAGCCCCGGCTTGAGCACGAGGTCCCCCAGGTCCGGTTTCGTCTCCCTTGCGAGGAGCCGGAACAGGGTGCTCTTCCCCGAGCCGTTGGGGCCGACCATGGCGACCTTGTCCCCTGCCTGGAGGAGGAAGTCGGCGTGCTCGAGGACGAGCGTGGGTCCCCAGGACTTCCGGAGGTCCCGGCCCGCGATGATCGGCTCCATGTGGCCTGGAGGTAGTCCCCGGTTCTCGATTAGACTTCGCCCTGTCCAGAGATTCCGCGGCCACGGAGGCTGGCCAGGGTAGTTACTTCGCCAATTGACCGGGGGGGACGCCTGCGATACTTTCCTTTTATCCTGCGGGGGCAAACCGACCGTCCCTTGGCTGAATAATGATTGCGTCGGATTGTCCCTGCCCTCGCGGGAAGGGACTGCATTCCCCGGTGCTCAGCGACGAGTTCGTTCCTCCAGCGAGCCTCGGGCGGCTCGATACAGTCGGGCGGAACAGTACCAGCCGAGGTCCACGAGCCGATCGAGATGCTCCATGCCCTGCTCGGGCGTGAGGGATCGTTCCTCGACGAGGGCGAACAGCACTTGGAGCGTGCCACCGAGCGCAACGCCCGCATGCTTGGCCGCGGCGCGGACCGCCGAATCATCGGCGAGCAGCCGGCCACCCGACGCTGAAGCCAATGCGATGCTTTCGCGATCCGCCTTCGAAAGGCGTGGATTGCCCGCGAGGCTCTTGGCAAGAGGCGTGTCCGGAGGCGCCTGACTCGTCAGGCGACCTTCTTGGAGGAGGGCCTCAATCCCCGGCGTTTCCGGAGTTCCGCTTTGGCGGCCGGATCCAAGGACGTCCTCCCGTACCGAGTCCGTGATGATGGATGCCGCGAACAGCTCGACGGACTGGCGGAGGAGGACCGCGCGCGCGAGGAAGATCAGGGGCGAGGCGTCGAAGACCGCGACTCCGGCCCTCGACCGCGTCGGCGTCATCTCCGTCGCCGCGGCGGAACATCCTCGAGGACGTCGTCGGCCACCCAGGCAACGTGCCTGCGCGCCGCCTCGTCCAGAAACTCCCAGACATTCAGGTGGGCTTCCTCGGCGGCCTTCAGCAGCGAGAACCTCCCTTCACCGAGGCCCCGGAGCGCCCGCTCCAAGCGATAGTTCTCGAGTCCAAGGTGCAACAGCTTCCGCAATGCCGCGGACTTCTCGAGATGCTCCTCCCGCATGAGCTGTTCAACTTCCTTCTCGAGCTTGCGGGGGATCCGAGCGGATACCGTCACCTCGGTCATGCATTCAATGCATGCATTGCATACAAATAAGCTTTCCGAGGTTCGTCCGCGGAGTGAGCGTCTTGCGAGAAGGGCCGCAGGGCCGCTCCAGAGGGTCAATCCCGACAGAATGCCATGTCCAATCACTGGGGTGAAGAGCTACCGGGCCGCGTGCCGGATCCGCTGCCGAGGAGCAACCGAAACTCCAGTCATGACATTCTGAGCTGCCCCTCACCCCGCCTGAGCCTGGTCGGGGCATTATCAATGCTGATAGTTCGGCAAGAGCCAAATACATTGTATCGCGCTGCGATGGGTCGGGGGCGCCGAGGAGGGGCGCAGAGACAAATTCCCAAAGGCTCGAGGGGGCGGGAGGTGAGAACATGAAGGGGTTCGTTCTCGGCAGC
The DNA here is from genome assembly GCA_052389495.1 of Methanobacteriota archaeon. Classification (GTDB taxonomy): domain Archaea; phylum Thermoplasmatota; class Thermoplasmata; order RBG-16-68-12; family RBG-16-68-12; genus RBG-16-68-12. Next base: position 1,752 of record JBQTHW010000269.1, read on the forward strand.
GTTGTAGTCTTCCTCCTGGTTTTGTCGATCGCGGGGCCCGTTTCCGCGGGAGGAAAACATGCGCCGAGCTTCCAGATAACGAGCTTCGGGATGAGCGGCGGAAATCCATCGTTGACGGTCCAGGGAGTCGCGGGGGCAACGATCCCGAACGCAGTGGGGGACATCTACGCTTATGCGTTCGTGACAGCTGCCGGAATCTTCGCCGTAACGTCGCATCCAGGCATCGAAGACAGCACGGAGGTCGGCGACGACGTGATCTGGCACGCTCATCAAGCGACCCTTGACGGCACCTGTGTCACTTCGATCAACGACAACGGCGTGGCCTCCCTGAGCGGCAACACGGTTGTCGTCACGGGAACCGGTGCCAGCTCCGTGTCGGCGGTGTTGACCGCCGTCCTCAGCGTGAATGACGAAGGTGGCGTTTGCCTGAGGCATGTCTTCAGTTCGATGTCCGCGGGGTGACCGTCCGTCGAGCCGGCCGGCGTCATCATGGGGCCTGTCTAGGACCAGGTCCGTTCTTGGTGAGCAGAGGCCATGCGTGCCGTCCGACTTCATAAGCTGCGACACCTCTTGAAAAGAACTGCTGATGCCACGACATTATCGACAGATCATCACGAGCATGAGGAGTTGGCAGCTCCCCGCTCGACGTGAGAGAGCACCATTCACAAC
>JBQTHW010000270.1:0-3144 GCA_052389495.1 Methanobacteriota archaeon
GGCTGTCGAGGCTCAAGGCACGCGTCGCGGCGGACCTGATCAAGCGCGCCGCGCAGGCGCAGAAGCGCGAGGCGGGCACGGAGATCGCGCGGCTGTTCGATGCGCACGTGGCGACGGCGCACCTCACGGGCCAGGAGCGGGACCTGATTGCGAAGGCGAAGCAGGACCTTGTCTCCCTCTAGGCCGCGGGCAAAGTTTATCCCGCTCCGCGGACAGGAGGACCCACGATGGCGCACGCAACCTCCCCCGCTGATTACGCGAAGACGATCGAGCTAATGCGCAGCGAAAAGGATCACTGGTTCCGGACGGATCCGCACGCCCCCTTGCCCGCGAGCCTGCGGCCGGCCTTCCGCGGCCTCGACTACTTCCCGCCCGACCCGGCGTACCGGGTCCGCGCAAGGCTCGTCCGCTACCCGGCCGCGGAGCCGATCGTCCTTGCGACGTCGACGGGCGTCCCGCGCCGCATGATTAAGTACGGCGGCCTTGAGTTCGACGTCGCGGGCGTGCGGGCGCGCCTCGACGCGTACAAGGCGGCCCCCGCGCCGGGCCACCACCACGAGGACCGCTCCCTGTTCGTGCCGTTCCGGGACGCGACGTCCGGCAAGGAGTCGTACGGCGCCGCGCGGTACCTCGACATCCAGGAGGATCCGTCGGACGATGTCGTCCTCGACTTCAACCTCGCCTACAACCCGTACTGCGCGTACAGCGAGGACTACGTGTGCCCGCTCCCTCCGCGCGAGAACTGGCTCGCGATCCCGATTCGTGCGGGCGAGAAGACGTTCGTCGGGAGCCCGTGACGTCGGCGCGGTCCTAGGGCCAGTCCTTGCCCTCGAGCCACCCGAGCCGCCGCGCGCGGTTCGACTCGATGTCCTCCGGGCTCAGGAAGTCCGACTCGACCGCGGACAGGCGGTCGACGAACGCTCGGAGGGTCTCCTCCGTCGGCGCGCGGATGTCGACGCCGGCGCGCTCGAGCTGACGCTTCGCGATCGGCATGCCCGTCTCGACGCCACCGAGGCGGTAGCAGAAGTCCGTCATGAGTTTGTCCGCGACCCGGACGAGACGTTCGACGGGCTCCTGGGGTGGCGTCACGAGGGCGACGCGTTTCGTCGGGAGCCTCGACGCCTCGAGGGCCTTGTCCGCGAGGATCCGGAACGCGTCCTCGACGTTCTCCCCCGTCTTCGCGCTCGTCAACACGCCGGCGGCGGTGTGCTTCTGCGTCAGGTAGTACAGGTATTCGCGCGCGCGGATGCGGTCCTCCGCGAGGTCGAACTTGTTCCCGACGAGGACCATCGGGATGCGGCCGGCGAGGCGCCACACCATCGGCATCCAGTACTCCTCCGTGGACCGACGGGTGTCCTCGCGCGTGATGTCGTACACGAGGAGCACGCCGTGGGCGCCCTCGACGGCGATCTCGTGGACGCCGCCATAGCCTCGTTGGCCGAAGACGTCCCAGATCTGCATGACCATGTCGACCTCGAACGGCGGGCGGCCGAGCGTGAGCCCCTTCTTCGAGACCTTCGCTCCGATCGTCATGATGTACTCGTCGGAATACTGGTCGAGGACGAACCGTCGGATCAGGGAGGTTTTCCCCACGCCCCCGTCGCCCAGGAGCAGGATCTTCGTCTTCACGAGCTCCTTGTGCATCGACACGTGTCCATCCGGACGGCTCCTTCTTTAAGGGTTCCCCGCGATTCTCAACGAACGAACCGTCCGCGCGGACCTAGGGCTTCAGGGCCCGTCCCTTCGTCGCGCCGACGTCCCCCTCGAACAGGGGCACGCCGAGGCGCACGGCGCGGCGCAGGATCGCGTTCGCCTCGAGGCCTCCGCCCGTCGTGACGCCCGTCCGCGCGACCTCTCCATGGAGGAGCGCGACGACGGCCGCCGCAGGGGGCGCCCCCGTCAGGAACGCGGTCGCGTGGACCCCCATCCGCTCGTACGCGTCCTGGTGGTCCATGACGGTCCACGAGCGCACGCCGACGCGCCGCGTCCCGGCGCGGCCCTCCGTCTCGACGACGACGCACGTGTGGCCCTCCGCCCGCCCCGCGAGGGACGCCGCGTCCGGCAGGACGGCGAGGAGCACGTCGAGGGGCGCGACCTTCACGTCCCGCACGTCGACCGGCTCCGTGCCCGTGAGCCCGAGCCGGTGCAGGTTCTCGAGGAGCGTCTTGCGTGCCGGGGCGATCGCGTACTTGAAGTCGATGAACCCGATCGGCTTGCCGAGGAAACGGGGCATCGTCTCCGTCTCCTCGTTGTTCACGTTGTAGCACATCCCGACCCCGAGCGGGTCCGGGAACCGGAACGCCTCCTCGCCGCTGAACGGCGGCAGCTTCTCGATGCGACCGTGGTCCCACACCGGCGCGGGCCACAGCACCTCCTCGAGGAACGTCTCGGGCGAGAAGAGCGGGGCAAACACGTGGCCCTTGACCTCCGCGTACCCGCTGCCGAACACGCGGATCCGGATCGCGTCGACGCGGTCCATCCGTTCGACGGCCCGCTTCGCGAGGAGGTTCGTGATCCCCGGCGCGACGCCCATCCCGAGGATCGCGGTCCGCTCCGCGCGCCGGAAGCCGTCGTCGAGGGCGAGCTGCTCGAGGACCTTCGACGGCTCCTTCGGGTCGGGCGAGCCCTCCGACGCGAGGTCGACGTAGTGCGCGCCGATCCGGATCGCCTCGCGCATGACCGGCACGTTGTAGCGGGGCATCGTCGCGTTCACGATCACGTCGGCGCCGCGGCACGCACGCCGGAGATCGTCCGTCCGTCCGAGGTCCGCGCGGAGGCAGTCCGCGGCCCGGTCGATCTTGCCCGCGCCCTCCGCGAGACGCTCCTTCCGCACGTCGGCGAGGCGCAGCGAGCCGATCTCCGGGACGCCCGCGAGGAGGCGCGCGGTGACCTCCCCCGCGGCGCCGATGCCCAACACGACGACGTCGGACTGCACGCCTCCCGCCCGACCACCGGGAGGTTCTCATCTCATAAGATTGTTTCGAGCGTCGCGATGTCCATCGGGAGAATTCGTCCGCAATATCGCGCTTCTCCGCAACGGCGCATGACGCGAAGGCTCAAGAGCGCCCCGCCTTTCTCCTTCGCGGCGATTCCGTGCCGTCCTCCCTCGCGCACAAGATCATCAAGAAGCACCTTGCGGACGGG
>JBQTHW010000271.1:0-4785 GCA_052389495.1 Methanobacteriota archaeon
CGAAGCCTGTTCCTCTGGAGTTCGATGGACAGGGGGCTCGGCCAGCCAGGTCAGGACGAGATAGTTCAGGGCGACCCCACCGACGACCACGAACGCGACCCCCGGAACCACGCCGAAACTCCAAAGGAGACCACCCGTGAGGATCGCCCAACCGGCCATCGCCCACAACCCGATGTCCGCCCAATGCCGATAGCCCGCACCGCCGATGAGGCGGCCGCCCAGGACCACGAAAAGGAGCCCGAAAAACAGGATAAGCCAGACAGTCGTCGGGATCAGGAGCGGGCCGACGCCGAGTGCGAGGAGGAGGCTGTTCGCGACGATCGCCCTCGGGATCGCCGTCTTCCACGCCACGGTCATCGCGCGGAGGTCATCCCGTGGCCAGCGCCTTAGGACTTTCTGCGGAATGCCGTGCGGAGGCTACAGCTTCACGACGAGCTCGACCGTGTCCCCGTCCTTCGCGCCGAGGGCCTCGCGCACGCGCTCCTTCGAGATGAACTCGATCGCGTCCGTGTGGTGCGTGCGGATCGGGATGATCACCGCGCCGGCGACGGGGCCCGCCGTCGCGTGAAAGCACTTCGCGCCCCCGAACGTCCGTCCGGCCGCCTCGAAGCCGTCGATCTCGATCCCGGGCTGCTGCCTCAGGACTTCGAGCTTCGCGAGGTCGGCGCCCCGGACCTTCAGGTTGAAGGTGCCCTCGTAGGGCTCGAACAGGAGCTTCCTGCGGAACTGCTCGCGGTACCCCTTCTGCCGCATGTAGAACGCACCCTCGCCGAGGCCGCTCGACACGCTCCCCGCGATCGTGAGCGTATCCCGGACCTCGAAGACACGCTGGTAATCCGCGTACTCCCTCCGGAGCACGTCGAGCCCCTTCGGGCTCACGCGGATGCGCTGGCGGCGTGTCGCGAGGTCGCGCGTGACGAGGCCGTCCTTGATCAGCTCGAGGATCCGCTGGGAGGCGCTCTGCTGGCTCACGCCGATCGTCTTGCCAAGTTCGCGCGACGACAGGGACACGAAGTCCTTCATCCCGCCAAGGAGGGCGATCGCCTTCAGTGTCTCGACGTGATAGGGCTTCACGCTTGGCGGGAGCCCTCAGCCGTCCTTATTCTTTCCTCATTGGAGGACGGAGCCTTTATCCCGGGCTTCCGGATATTACAGGAGGTTACGGGAGGGTGATCGATCCGTGCGACGTCTCGGACTCGCCATAGGTTGTGCCTTGCTCCTGACGATGACTTTTCCGGCGGCCTACGGTCACAATGCGCCTTCCTCGGACCCGGCGAACGAACCTCCACAGATTCTGGGGCTCGGATTCGGGCCCGGGATCGCAGGTGTAGCGTCGGGTGTCTCAGCAGGGGTATCCGACGATCAGCCGAATCGCCTCGTGACGTACACGTTCTACTTCGGCGATGGATTGAGTGAGAGCGGGGCGGCTCGGCCTGGCGACGACATCTGGACGAGTCATCCCTACGCGTCCGAGGGCTCGTACCGGCTCGTCTTCGAAGTGACGGACAGCCAGGGGGCGACGGGCGCCGCGGCGATGGATGTGTTCGTCGCGGAAGCCGACATCCTCCGCGTGGTCACGTCCGTTGACATCCACCCGGATCGGGGGGTGCCAGGCCGCATCCGCGTTTCCGACCGACTCTCAGGTTCAGACCGCGACACGTGGGGGCTCACCTGGATGAAAACCTGGCTTTCCGGTGTCTATCCGAGCTGGGGGCTCGCCTTCTCCGACGTCCCCGGGCTCGGCACACCGCCGGCCCAGCGCTACCCCAGCTGCGGCGGATCGGTGCCGCGAGTCTTCGAGTGCAGTGGCGTGTACACGGCCCACGGCTGGCTGCGTGTGATCACCGATCCTCCCGTGCCCGGGACGATTTACGTCGATGGGGTGCCGCGGAACGATTGGGGGATGTGGACCGACTTGCCTCCAGGGACGTACACGGTTTCCTTCGGGCCCGTCGCAGGGATGCGTCCGCCAGCGCCGCAGACCGTCCTCGTCCGCGCAGAAGAAATGGCCACCGTGATCGGGAACTACGCGAGGGACGAAACGGCGCCCGGCCCCGATCCCAGTTCCTTCGGCATGTTGCGCGTCGTGACGCAGCTCGAGAGCGGCCAGCGGGGTATCCCAACGCAGATCGAGATCGACGGCATCCCTCGGGATACGTGGGGTCTCACCTGGGTCAAGCTCGCGCCCGGCTGCTACGAGATTTCGTTCAGCGACGTGCCGGGCCTCGGCACACCCGTGCCGACGCCCGCGTGCGTATCCGCCGGACAGACCCGCGAGGTGACCGGGATCTTCGACGTCTTGGGCTGGTTGAGAGTGAGTTTGAATCCACCTCTACCCGCAACAATCTCCGTGGGTTGGATCCCGTTCAACGATTGGGGCGTTTGGACCGACGTGGCCCCGGGAACCTACGTGATTGCCTTTGGCCACTCGGACGGCTATCGAGCGCCCCCCGCCCAGACGGTGACGGTGCGAGCGGGCGAAACTACCTCCGTCGTCGGCGAGTACGTTTCGGTGCCGTGACGTGGCGTCTGCCGGGAACCCGCGGAATCGAGGACCTAGAGGCCCTCCGCGACGAGGTGGTTCCGCGACCGGAGAAAGACGCGCGGGAGGCCCGCCGCCCGGAGCCGCTCGAGGAGCGCCGCGTCGTTCGTGACGACGGGCGCGCGCGTCGCGGACGCCAGGTCGAGCAGGGCGTCGTCCGCGGAACCGTGCGCCTCGACGGTCCGGCACGATGCCGCGAGACGCAGGGCGGCCTTCGCGTCCTTGTCCCGCTCCGACAGGAGTTGCAGCTCCTCGAGCACCGGCCGGGGGACGGCCAGCTCGACGTCGCCGACGACGCGACGAAGCTCGGCCTGCAGGTTGATCCGGAACTGGAACGGCATGAGGAGACCGTTCGTGTCCAGGAGAACGGTTCGAGGCAACGATTTCGTACACCGCTGTCGAACTATATGGCCTTGGAGGTGACAATCGTCCTCGTTCTTTATATAGTCAAGGCGGGGCCGCGCCCTCCTCACGCTGGGCGGCGTGGCCCTCGTCCAGCCCGGCGCGTCGGCGGTCGGCGAGGGTCTCGCCCTGTTCGTCGCCGCGTCCCTCGCGCTGATCCCGCTCGGCTGGCTCCCGGGCACCGCGAGGACGTCGTGGCGCGGGCCCCGCGCGGAGCTCTAGCCGCGTCGCCAGTCCGCGACGATCCGCGCGTGGTCGAACGCCATCTCTCCCGGGGCATCGGGATCGAGGAACGTCAGCCGCGCGGCGTCGCTCCCCGCGCGCAGATCGCCGCCCGTGCGTTCAAGTTCGTAGACGACGGACACAACGTGGCCGCGCGGATCGCGGGACGGGTCCGAGTACGCCCCGACGAGGTGCCGCACGCGCGTCCCGAGCCCCGTCTCCTCGCGGACCTCGCGGACGACGGCCTCGACGGCCGTCTCGCCGAGTCCGACGAAGCCACCGGGCAGCGCGGGGAGTCCCCGGAACGGCTCGTTCGCGCGGATCACCGCGACGAGTCGGCCATCGTGCACGAGGATCGCGTCGACCGCGACGGCAGGCCACCGCCTCGGCATGCGATCACTCGAGGGAGGGCATCCGGATGCCCTTCTCCCTGGCGACGCGGATCGCGTCCTCGTAGCCCGCGTCCGCGTGGCGGGCCACGCCGAGCCCCGGGTCCGTGGTCAGCACCCGCTCGATCCGCCGTTCCGCGTCTTCCGTGCCGTCGCAGACCACCAGCGCCCCCGCGTGCGTCGAGTACCCGATCCCCGTGCCGCCCCCGTGGTGGACCGCGACGTGGTCCGCGCCGGCGGCGGTGTGCAGGCTCGCGGTGAGGATCGGCCAGGCCGCGATCGCGTCGCTCCCGTCCCGCATCCCCTCCGTCTCGCGGTACGGCGACGCCACGGAGCCCGCGTCGAGGTGATCCCGCGTGACCACGATCGGGCCGGACAGCTCGCCCGACGCGACCATGCGGTTGATGATCGTCCCGAAGCGCGCGCGCTCCCCGTAGCCGAGCCAGCACACGCGGGCCGGGAGGCCCTCCCAGGGGAGGCGTTCCTCGGCCTTGCGGATCCACCGGACGAGGGTCTCGTTGCCCGCGAACTCCCGCACGACGACGCTGTCCGTCCGCAGGATGTCGTCCGGTTCGCCCGTCATCGCGACCCACCGGAACGGGCCGCGGCCCTCCGCGAAGAGGGGCCGGATGTACAGGGGCACGAACCCCTGGATCGCGAACGCGTCCTCGACGCCCGCCTCCTTCGCCTGGCCGCGGATGTTGTTTCCGTAGTCGAAGACGACGCTTCCCGACCGGAGGAACGCGAGCATCGCCCGCACGTGGATCGCGATCGACTCGAGGGACCGGCGGACGTAGCCCTTCGGGTCCGATACGCGCAGGTCCGCGGCCTCTCGGACGGAGAGCCCCTTCGGGATGTACCCGCCGAGCGGGTCGTGCGCGCTCGTCTGGTCCGTCACCACATCGGGCCGCAGCCCGCGGCGGACGAGTTCCGGGTGGACCTCCGCGCAGTTCCCGACGAGCCCGATCGACAACGGTCGGCCCGCCGCCTTCGAGTCCGCCGCGAGGCCGAGCGCCTCGTCGAGATCCCGCGCGAGGACGTCGCAGTACTTGTTGTCGACGCGGCGCCGGATGCGCGCCTCGTCGACCTCGACATCGAGACACACGCCGTCGTTCATTGTGGCGGCGAGGGGCTGCGCGCCGCCCATGCCTCCCATCCCGCCCGTCAGCACGAGCCGTCCCTTGAGGGAGCCGCCGAAGTTCGCGCGGGCGCACGCGGCGAGCGTCTCGT
>JBQTHW010000272.1:0-5393 GCA_052389495.1 Methanobacteriota archaeon
GACCCAGAGGCGGACCTGGCCACGCTCGACCGGGCCGCCGTTCTGGACGACTTCCGCGTGGGCGACGCCCAGGCGGCCGCCGCCCTCGCGCGGCGGCTGTTCCTGCGGGGCACCTTTCCCGGGTGGATCGACGCCTTCGTCGCCGGGTTCGCGAAGGCCCGAGGCGACCTCCGAGTCGTCACGAAGAATGTCCGGCACTTCCCCGAGAGCCCGACCTTAAGCTACTGATGGCTCACGGCGGCAGGCCCTTGGCGTGGTCCCCAGTTAGTAGCTCGACATTTCTGATCGGCAGTCTCATTGCTCCTTCGCAAACGGAGCGGTTGGGCTCGCACGTATTGCCGGTCGAACCCTGGCCCACGCATTCCGAGTTCGCCCGTTCCCGTGGGCCCAGATCTTTGATTCATCCCGGCGCACTCCCCTGCAGTCCTTCAAAACCCCGGCTCGCTCGGCGATACGATAACGACTTCATTAAGCAATGAATTAATATAGTATCTTGGAGTTCCTCCTCCTCGATGACTTCTTCTACGTCAATCACGGCGCCGAAGGGACCAACCGTGTCCACCCTGAAGGCCATTGAAGATGTCCTCCGGCGAGAGGCGGTGCCCATGACGCGATACAAGATCCGGCAGACGCTGAGCAACCGGATCGCCCAACCACTCCTCGACCAGGCCCTCGAGTACATGGCCGACCACGAGATGGTGTATGACGAAGGTCCTGGCGGAAGCGTCCTTTGGATTCGCACCTCCGCCGCGACTCGCGCTCGACTCCGAGGCGCATAGGCGGTCGGCGTGGCCAAGCCGAAGCTTCTCGGCGTCGATTACGCCGCGAAAGCTGCCACCGTACTCGAGGAGTGGCGCCGCCTGGCGAGGGAAGGCGCTGGCAACGAGAAACGACTGGCGGCGGCCAAGCTCAAGAGTCTCGCAACGTTCGAGACACGCGCTCGGGCGAACCCCTTGACTGCCGGTGACCCCGTTGCCAAGGATCGCTGGCCGGGCGTCCTCGTCCGTGCCTACGCAGAGGACAGCCCGAACCTTTTCCGATTTGAATTGGCGGAGCGGTGGCGCGGCTGCTGCTCGCTTATCGGCGAGCCGGGCGGCGCGCGAATCTGGGTTCTCTACCTCTGGGACCATCGCACGTACAGCAGACAGAGCGGATACTCGAAGAAGTAGCCCGAGTCGACATCTTCCGAGATTACTCTGGGAAGGCTACGGCGGGCAGGGTCCGACGAATACGCTCGAATTTGAATTTCCCGACCGGAAAGTCGGACTTCTTGACAAAGCCTAAAACCTCTGAATAAAATCTAAGGGCCTTGTCTTGGTCGTCTACAAACACACCGTTCAATTTGTTCTTCATGATCATCGCCTCCTCTCGTGGCGATGAGCCAGCGGCTCGTTCGCGCCGACCATCATGCTACCGACATCGGACCCGCCTTCGGCCTTGTGTGTGGTCCCCGCCGGAAGTTCGACTCGATCGCCTTGCCGAAAGGGCCTGGTGCCCTCGTGGTCGGTTCGATTGCGCGGGATGGAGACGCGTCGTACCTCCGCCACCGCAACCTCTCCGGGTGTTCGCAACGCATACGCCTCGAGGTACGGCCGGAGGTTCTGCAAGATGCGGGCCTCCGCCTTTCGGAGGTGCTCGCTGAATGTGGACGCGGAAAGGCCGGCGCCGTCCGCGAGACGCTGGATATCGGTTGCGCTCGGAACGGAATAGTAGCCGTGCCGGAGGCCGAGGAGGAGGGCGGACGATTGCCTGTCCGTAAGCCCGGTGAAGATATCGGAGGCCGGCATGAGCATCATCTTCTCCAGTTCCAGGTTCTCGATGGGCCGCATGGAGACGAGACGGAGCTCCGAGACCTTCCGGACCGCGGCGAACATGTCCCGCATCGACCGCTCGGACCACGCGATGACCCTCCACGACTCCCAGCCGTCGCGATAGACGATCGGCGGGATGTCCCAGACGCCCACGGAGGAGATGATCTCGGTGATTCGGATCCTTCCCGGGGGTAAGCACGAGCACCCCTCCGTGACCAGGATCATCCCTTCCGGGGTGGAGTAGACCTGGCGCCCGCCGAACCCCGATACGACCGCCTCGTGGAATCCCTCCAATTGGGGGTGCGGTCCGGTGACCTGGAAGATGTCTCGGCGATTCACGCACCAGTGGAAGATTCGGAGGTCCGGAAACTTCCGCGAAAGATTGCCCACGGCGCAGTCGTGGCGAAGCTCGATCGACGCCGCGTACAGACACCCCGCTGTTTGCATGGCGATCGAGGTGCTAGCGTAGAGCGGCGGCTTAACGGTTCGCCCGGTCCAGAACGGTTCCGGTCACCTATCCGTCGGGCGACGCGAGGAACATTCTTGCCAGCTCGAAGGTCGCCCAGACTATGCTCGAAAGCCCTTGCGGGCATCGCGAGGGGGAAGATTGCATCAATCGACGTGGGTAACCACTAGCGAACGGGCACTCGAATCCTCGCCCACACATTCCACTTTTGAAACGCGTGCGTGCGCTTCGGTCGCAGCTCCGGCGGTGGACTCGGCGCGTTGTTTCATGCGCATCGTGGGCCGAATGATCCAGACCCGAACCGTTTGCGTGATGAGGACTCCTCCGCACCCGGAGCATTGCCAGTAAGAGGTCCCCCCGCCGGAACCTAACGTTACCAGGGCCGCATGGTCACAAGGATCGACCGAAACCAGTTCTCCCCGCGGTTCGACCGAAAATTCCGGTGCTCCGGGCCCCGCGGCTTTCGAGACGTCGTTGGCGTCTCGACTCTCGGGCTGTACCACGGCTCGCTTCGCGGACGCCTCCGCCTTCCGGCGGCGGATCCACGCAAGAAGCCGCTTTCCGAGCGGCTCTCGGCGGTGTTGGATCTGGGCGAGCAGCCAGCCGATCTCGGCATTATACTCCCATCGTAGGTAGGCACGCAAGTCGCGGGAGGCGCGATCCTCTCGGCTGGTTGCCCAATGCGGCCCATACGACGGGCCCTGTATCATGTCGAGGTCATCGCGTCGAGGATGGATGGCGTCTCTGCCGCCCGAGGCGGCCGCCCCTGGCCGGCTCAGGCTTCATGAGCGGTCCAATGTCTGGAACCGCATGACCGCACGCGTCACGCGCTTCGAGATTCCAGGCGGCGAGCCCGGCGCGTCTGGCGGCCTGGGTTGAGAGTTGGCATGATTCGTTCTCTCCTTTCCACAGTCATTTCTCCCTTTTCAGTTGCGCATCAAGGCGGTCCATGGATTCGCGTGCCCCTGCTTCCATCCCCGACTGGAGCATCCCGTCGCGCTCCTCGGCGGTATGGAAGAGATCTGTTGCCGTCACCTTGGTCTTGCCTGCCGGGAGCTCTTCGAACGTGATGGTTTCAATCAGTACGTGGCCGGGCATGCCTTCCCATTCGAAGGTGTAGACAAGCCGCTCGGGCGCCACGATCTCCCGATACACGCCCCCGAACGCGTTCTCCTTGCCGTCGGGCCCCCGCGCGACGTATCTCCAGGCACCACCTGCTCTGACATCCATCTTGTCAACCGTGGTCGTAAAGCCCCTCGGCCCCCACCACTCCGGTATGACGTTGGAATCCGTGAACGCCTTGAACACGCGCTCGCGACGTGCGTCGAAGACGCGAGTGAGGACGATCTCCCGGTCCGTCGGCAAGGTCAGCTTCAGAGTGTTCTTTGTGTCTCTCACGGATGATTTCCCCTGTCCGGTTTGTCTCACCGTTTCGGCAAGATTGTCGAACTGCTGCTCCCAGCCGAGACTCGCGAACTCGCTCATCACGCCGGGGACGCCGACCACCCGCACGGTCGGCCGTCCCCGCCCGTGCCGTCAGCCGGCCCGACTGAATGTCGAGCATGATCGAACGCCCCGCATCCGTGGCAATGAGGAGGATCTTCGCCGTCACCCGGGCGGCGTTCTTCGTCCACTCCGCGTCGATCGCGAGGCGGTCCCCCACCTCCTGGAAGAACGCCGCACTGAAGAATTGGACCACGGCACTCGCCCGAGGGCCGCACGGTATTTGGACCTTGGCCGGAGCGCTCACATGCGTCCGATGATTCTGCCGATCACGGCAGCGTAGTCGTCGTACGAGAACATCGGCGGCCTGCCGAGTTGGTCGCGCATCGACGCCGCCGCGAGGGCGCACCAGGCCGCGGCCGTGATCGACGCTTGGATTGCAAGCCTCTGTTCAGTGGGCCCCGCGGTCGCGTCCCACGCCTTTCGCGGCCCGCGCGCGACGAGGAGCATCCGCTTCAGCTCGGCCGCGCGGGCGACGCCCTTGCCCTCGAGGAAACCGGTGAGCTTCGAGACATACGTGTCGAAGTCCGTCTTCCCGCCCTCCCATTCCTCGACGAACTCGAAGCACCCGGCGTTCGCGCAGAGTCCGATGCTCGCGCTCTCGACGACGGTGGCCGCGTGGCCACCGGCGCCTTGGCACTCCTCGAGCTTCGGTCCCCCCGTCGCGTACTCCCGTTTGCGCATGTGCTCGACCGCGGCGGCGAGGTTCCACGTGTGCTCGAGGAGCTCGAACAGCGACTCGCCCGCCCCGGGCTCACCCCACGCCTTCGCGAGGGATACCGCGTTCCTGCGCAGTTTCCCTTGTGCGCGGAGGAAGGCGTCGAAGTCGCGGGCATCCTTCAGAAGCTTTTCCCGCAGGGCGTCCGCGCCCTCTTTCTTATCGTGCCACAGAAAATCATGGAGCAGGTCCCCATCGCGGGCCATGCGTTCGTGCAACGCGCCAAACGTCGCCATCTCCGTCTCCCCGTAGTCGGCATCGAATCGCGGCACTTAGACCTTGTCGAGCCGCCCCGACGAAGCCGCGGAGAAAGGTTAAATGGCGCCCGAATCGTCCGAACCCGCGCGTGGGTAGCCAAGCTGGACAAAGGCGACGGATTCAAGATCCCTTCCCGCAGGGGTTCCCAGGTTCGAATCCTGGCCCACGCATTCGGATTCGCCCCTATCTGTGTGTGAGTGCCGATTTCACTCACCCTATTTCCAGGATGCGCGCGGCGAATGACGCCTCGCGCCTCCGTCTGCTCGTGTCGGAGACGTCGCTTCCGCTGCGGCCCATCCGCCCAGAACCGAATACCTGAAGGAAAGGATTGTGTAACGTGATTTGTGGGGCTGCGCCTCGGCGTCCGACCGGTCGGTCTCAGGGCGCGGTATGCCCTCCGCTCAAAGGCGAGTTGGCGCTCTCCTTGTGAACATCAGAGCGTAAGCTCCACTCCGACGACACCTCCGGCATGTTCGAGGGGGTCGGACAAGGCGCGTCGTCGGCCGGACGATCGAAGTCATTCGCGGGGGACCGCTTTCTTCAGCGCCCTGATGCGGCTCGCCCAAAAACTACTTGCACCGTGTGACAATCGTCGGTTGCCTTGGTAACGAGACGGACACCCCTCGCCGGCGCGAAC
>JBQTHW010000273.1:0-6231 GCA_052389495.1 Methanobacteriota archaeon
GGGTGTCCTCCGGATTCAGGTGACATCCCGCAACGATGTTCGGCGGTTCCTGGAGGCTGTGGCCCCATACTCGAGAAAGTGGAAGGCGGTCCCGTCGCGAATCCGAAACATACCCGGACGCCACGAAGAAGTCCCTGGACAGCCCGCCAGAGATGTCCTGCGCCTGGCCAAGCCCCGCCCGTGGCGGTTGCTCGAGAAATCGCAATGGAGCACTTACTATGATCTCGTGCACTCGAAGAGAGTGCCACATAAGGACTCGCTCCTCCGACTCTCAGAAGCGCTCGGACCGTTGATGAACGAGGAGCAACGCAGCCGCCTCGCTGCGCTCGTGGGACGAGACTACGCATTGGATGCCATTGCCGCCGTGCGGGTCGAGCTCTACGATGGATACGTTTACGACCTTCGTGTACCGGGTGCGCAGAACTTCTGGGCGGACGGTGTCATCGTGCACAATTGCATCGACGAGATCGAGAAGATGAACCCCCAGGATCGTTCCGCGATCCATGAGGCGCTAGAGCAACAGAGAATCAGCGTTGCGAAAGCAGGCATCACGGCGGTTCTCCAGGCTCGATGCGCGGTCTTGGCCGCCGCGAATCCGAAGTTTGGCAGATTCGACGAACACAAGTACATTTCCGAGCAAATCGATTTGCCCCCGGCCTTGCTCAGTCGGTTTGATGGGATATTCTCTATCATCGATCGGCCCGAGGCCGAGAAGGACCGGCAGATGGCGGAGCACATTCTCAAGGGGCACAAAGTGGGGGAAATCCTCAGGCGACGAGATGAGCAACTTCCAGCCCAAGAAACCGCGGGACTCGAAGAGCCGTACACACCGTACTTCGCCCCCGACTTCCTGCGCAAGTACGTCGCGTATGCGAAGCGGATTTTGCCGGTGTTGAGCGACGAGGCGATGGAAGTCCTCAAGAAGAAGTACCTCGACATTCGCAAGACCGGGGAGGCCGCAGGCTCCAGCGTGCCCATAACGCCGCGTCAGCTCGAAGCGATCATCCGCCTCTCTGAAGCGGGTGCCCGCCTTCGACTCAGCGAAACAGTCGATATCGAAGACGCGGACCGCGCGGTCCGCATCGTCGAGTACTGGATGGGTAAGGTCGCCGGCGAGGAGGGCCGATTCGACATCGACATCATCCAGACGGGCATCAGCCAGAGCCAGCGCGAGCAGATCATCGCCTTGCGAGACATCATCAGCGAACTCGCCGGGCCGGAGGGGGTCGCGGACTACGAGGACATCGTCCGCGTGGCGCAGGACCGCGGCATTCCGCCCGCCCGCGTAGACGCGTGGCTCAAGCGGTGGGCGCAGGAAGGCGAGATCTATAGCCCTGCCAAAAACAAGTATAAGCTCGTCGAGCGGTTGTGACGCGGACGTTGCATCGATGCCCATCCGCATGAGGGTCTACACCCAGGGGAAGGAGACCCTCGTCGCGGCGGCGGACGCAGACCTAATCGGCAGGACGTTCCGCGAGGGCCGGTTCCGGATCGAGGTCGGGACGTTCTACGAGGGCGACGTCGTGTCGGAGGCGTCCTTCCTCGACTCGATGCGGGGGGCGACGATCGGGAACTTCGTCGGGCGCGAGACGATCGATGCCGCGAAGCGCGGCGGGTACGTCAGCGACGACGGCATCCTGTGGATCGACGGCGTGCCCCACGCCCAGTACGTCGTCATAATGTGATGGCTCGACGCCGCGCCCCCTATGCACGCCGCGGAGCGCGGCGCGCGCGCCGCCACCGTCGCCACGCCTGTCGCGCGTGCTTCTTCAAAAGGAGCGCGTACTGGCCCATCACCGTGTGTGCGGCGACTCCCAGGAGAATTCCGATGCCCGTCGGGCTCTTCGCAAGCGGCACGAGGAAGGCGAGCGGCGTCCCTTCGACGAGCGTCGCGTACGCGATCCGGCTCGCGAGGCTCAGGGACGTCAGGCCGATTCCCAGCCCGACGAAGAACCGCCCGCGCGCGACCCTCGCCTGGATGAAGTAGCCCGCGCCGACGAGGACGAGGACCGCCCCGAACGCCGTCGTGAAGGCGAGGCCCGCGAGGGCCGCGTTGTAGACGAGGACGAGCGGCTCGTCGAAGTACGGAGCGAGATACTGCACGTAGATGTACGCGAGGACGGGGTTCGTCGTCAGCTCGCCCGCGAGGAGGAACGCGGCCGACAGGATGCACAGCAGGACGGCGTCCCGGTGCTTGACCCGCCGAGCCTTCCACCACGACGTCGTCCGGGCCATGGGCGCCGCGTCACGCGGCCGCGGGTACTTATGGGCTCGCCCCTGGATATCGCGACCCGGGTGCGGCCAGCCCTTAAGTAGCCCGGGACGCATCGAACGCTCGGATGTTCTGCGTCGAGTGCGGCCGGGAGGGCCCCACGACGGACGGCGTGTGCACGACGTGCTTCGCGACGAAGCATCGCGTCGTCCGCGCATCGGACCACCTCGATGCCGCACGCTGTCGCTCCTGCGGAGCGATCCGGGTCGGGAGCGCGTGGATGCGCGTGGACCTCGAGGACGCGATCCCCCTCCTCCTCCGGGAAACGGTCCCGCCGCTGGCACCCTTCGAGGCCGTCGTGTTCCGTCACGTGGCCCGGGAGGAGGACGCGAACAACGTCGCGCTGGACGTCACGGCCGTGGGTCGGTACGGGCACCTCGAGCAGACGGACCGGGTCCGCACACGGCTCCGGCTGAAACCGTCCCTGTGCGACACGTGCACGAAGCAGAAGTCGCGGTACTTCCAGGGGATCCTCCAGGTCCGCGGGGAGGGTCGCGACCTTACCCCGAAGGAGGTACGCGGCGTGCGCACGTTCGTCCAAGCGCGCGTGGACCGCGCCCGCGACTCGGGGGAGTTCGTCTCGCGTCTCGAGGAGATCGACGGCGGCCTCGACTTCTACGTGAGCTCGAACGCCCTCGGAAAGGTGCTCGCGCGCGAGGTCGCGGAGACGTTCGGCGGCACCACGACGATGTCGCCGAAGCTGTTCGGGCAGCGTGGGGGGAAGGAGGTCTATCGGGTCACGTGCCTCGTCCGCCTCGCCCCGTTCCGGGTCGGCGACGTCGTGCGCGTCCGGGGCGCGGTCTTCGAGGTCCTCCGGGTCGCGGCCCTCGTGACGATCCGCGACCTCGTGTCCGGCGAGTCGCGCCGGTTCAAGTCGCGGGACCTGCGAACCGCGCGACGCGTCGAGGCGGAGCGGTTCGAGGCGACCCTCGCGCGCTCCGAGTCCGGGGAGATCGTCGTGGACGATCCCGAGACGGGCCGCACGCGCGGCGTCGCGACCCTCGACGCGGCCCCGGGTCGCGCGGTCGTCGTGTGGACGTCCGACGCGGCGTACGTCTCCGCCCTCCCGACGGACGCCTCGAAGGGTTAAAGGAGGCCGGGCCCTTGCCGACGCGATGAAGACGCCCCTCGGGGTGAAGGGGCTCGATGCGCTCCTCGGTGGGGGGGTCGAGGCGGGCTGCATCACCCTCCTCCACGGCGAGGCGGGGAGCGGCAAGACGAACGTGTGCCTGCAGATCGCGCGGAACGTCGTGCGCGCGGGACGCAAGGTGATCTTCATCGACACGGAGGGCGTGTCGCTCGAGCGGCTCAAGCAGATCTGCGGGGACGACTTCGAGGTCGTCGCGCGGAACATCCTGTTCTCGGAACCGTACAGCTTCGAGGAGCAGGAAAGCCTGATCGAGAAGGCGGTCAAGCTCGCGGAGGCGAACGAGGAGGTCGGCCTGATCGTGATCGACAGCGTGACGATGCACTACCGTCTCACGATGCGCGACGAGACGCGTCGCGACGAGCGGCACTCCCTCACGCGACAAATCGCGCGCCTCCTTCGCGCGTCGAGGGAGCGCTCGATCCCCGTCGTGGTGACGTCCCAGGTGTACACGGACCTCGACACGGGGGCGTACCTCCCGCTGGGCGGGCACATGCTGAGCCACAACGCGAAGACGATCGTGCGGCTCGAGAAGACGGGGCCGAGCGCGCGGCTCGCCGTCCTCGAGAAGCACCGCCACCGGGAGGAAGGGAGCCGGGCGCCGTTCCGGATCACGGAACGGGGGCTCGAGGACCTCTAGCGGACGCGCGTCGCCTGCACGTCGACGAGCGCCTCGAGCAGCGCGCGCGCCTCCATGTCCCGTGGAGGGATGCGCTCGAGGGCGTCCCGCGCGAGGCGCTGGTTCTCCCGGATCCGCGCGTGGAGGACGGGCAGGATGTGCCGGCGCAGCAGGTCGCGGACGAGCCCGACGTCGCGCGTCGTCGTCCGCGTGCCGCGGCCGTACGCGCGCACGAACGCGGCCCGGTCCCGGCCGCGGAGGCGCTCGAGGGCGAGGACGTACAGCCGCGTCCGCTTCCCCTGACGGATGTCGCCCTCCGACGAGCCGCCGACGCGGGACGACACGACGCCCGCGCCGAGGAGGTCGTCGCGGTCCTGGAACGCGATCGCGAATCGCCTCGCGTACTCCTCGAGGGCCTGTCGCTCCCCCGGGGGCGCCCGGGCCGCGATCGCGGCGGTCGCGGCGGCGCCGAGGTACAGGCGCGCGGTCTTCGCCTCGCTCATCCGCACGTAGTCCGCCTCGGGGATCCGACGCGCCGTCTCGAAGTCGAGGTCGAGGCCTTGCCCCGAGCTCAGGACGAGGTCGACGTCCGTCAGCTCGGCGAGGAGCTCGACCTTCGCGCGATCGTCGAGGTCCGCCGCGCCCTCGATCGCCCGTTCCGCGAACGACCGGAGCCGGAGGGCGTCGAGAATCGCCTGCGAGGCGCCGTACCGATGACGTCGGGTGCGGAAGACGGCCGCCGGCGAGGCGGCGTCCCGCGCGCGGTACAGGCGGGCGTCCGTGGCCCACGCGCTCGGGAGCGTGCGCCGGCGCGCGTCCTCGTCCATGATGTCGTCGAGGACGAGCGTGTACAAGTGGTACCACTCGAGCCACGTCGCCGCGCGGGCGAGCCCCTGCGGGGGCGCCTGACCGGCGAGGAGGCGGTACCCCGCGAGGGCGATCGCGAACCGGTACCGCTTGCCCGCGCCGAACAGGCGGGCGTTCGCGTGCACGGTCCGCGTCGACGGGTACCGCGAGGGCGGGTTCTCCGCGGCGTAGGCGCGCCACAGGGCGAGGAGCTGCTCGTTCGACGCCTCCCGGTACGGACGGAGGAGACGCTCGAGCGCCTCGTCCCCGGACACGGCGGTGCCCGCAGCCATCCGCTCAGTCCTCGCGGTCGACGTCGAGCCAGTCCGATGTCGGTCGGGAGACGATCGCGTGCCGCTCCTGCAGCTCCGCGACGGACGCCGCCCCGGTGAGGAACATCGCGGCCTTGAGCGCCTCGACCGTCGCGCGCAACTCACCGACGACGGCGTCCGCGGAGACCTTCGCGGCCTCGAGCATGGGTTTCGCGATCCCCGCCGCGGACGCCCCGAGGGCGATCGCCTTCGCGACGTCGAGCCCGCTCCGCACGCCACCCGTCGCGACGACGGGCACGCCGACCTGGGCGAGCAGGATGCTCGCCGGCGTCGGGATGCCCCAGTTCCAGAACGTCGCACCGAGCCGCTCCTTCAGGGATGACGCCTCCTTCCGCGCGCGGTAGTACTCGACCGCCGAGAACGACGTGCCGCCGAGGCCGCCGACGTCGATCGCCCGCACGCCCGCGGACTTGAGGCGCTTCGCGACGTCCCGCGAGATGCCCGCGCCCGTCTCCTTTGCCATCACGGGGAGGCGCGACGCGAGCGCCTTGATCGCGGCGAGCACGCCCTTCGCGCGCCGGTCGCCCTCCGGCTGGACGACCTCCTGGAGGAAGTTCAGGTGGACGATCAGGACGTCCGCGGAGACCATCTCCATCGCGCGGCGGGCGTCCGCGATGCCGTACGCGCGCTTCGAGGCCTGGGGTACGAGCTGCGGCGCCCCGAGGTTCGCGAAGCGCAGCGGGACCTCGTAGTCGCGCACGACGGCGTACGTCGGCTCGAGCTCGGGCTTCTCGAGCGCCGCGCGCTGGGACCCGACGCCCATCGCGACGCCGACCTCCGCCGCGGCCTTCGCGAGGTTGGCGTTGATGTCCCGGCCGAGGCCGAAGCCGCCCGTCATCGACGAGATCACGAGGGGCGCCTCGAGCCGCTTGCCGAGGAGCTTGACGGACGTGTCGATGTCGTCGAGGTCGACCTCCGGGAGCGCGTCGTGGACGAGCCGCACGTCGTTCCAGAAGTTGTACTCCGCGGAGACGTTCTCCTGGAGGATGATGTCGACGTGCTCCGCCTTCCGCTG
>JBQTHW010000274.1:0-4665 GCA_052389495.1 Methanobacteriota archaeon
CACGCGGGCGACCCCGTCAGTCCACGACGAGCGTCCCGTGGAACGGGCGGCCGAGGATCGCGCTGCGCAGGGACGTGAGGTCCCGGCCGTGGACCACGGCGAGCGGGATGCGGCTCCGGACGAGGGCGCGCGCGGCGACGGGGTCGAAGACGACGCTCGGCCCTGCGGCGGCGTGGCCCTCTCCCGCGATCCGGGCGAGGTCCTCGAACCGGACCCGGTCGAGGCGCCGAGCGGCCGGGTCCTTGCGGGGGTCCGCCGTGTACACGCCGTCCACGGACGTCGCGTTCACGATCCGCGCCGCACGGACGGCGCGCGCAAGGGCCACGCTCACCCGATCCGTCGTGTGGCCGGGTCGCGTTCCCCCCATGAGGACGATCCGGAACCGGGACGCGAGCCGCGCGGCCTCCGCGTACGAGAGGGCGGGCTCCCGGTTCGCGGCACCGCGGAGTGCGGCGCCGAGGAGCCGTGCGTTGAGCCGCGTTGCGGCGATGCCCATCGAGTCGAGCACCCGTTCCGACACGCCGATATGGCGTCCCGTCTCGATGTAGTATCGAGCGATGCGCCCGCCGCCCGTCACCGCGAAGACGCGGACGCGGGTCGCGACCTCGCGGAGGAGCGCCGCGAGCTCGGACACGTATCGCGCGTCGTCCTCGCCGGGCACGAGAATCGAACCGCCGAGCGAGACGACGACTTTCTCCATGTGAATTTCAGGAGACACACAAAAGATAATGAACGATAAATACGCTGTGGTCGAGGAATGGCGGACCGGCTGACGATTGACAAGTACAAGTTCCGCCGCGCCCTCGAGGAGATCGAGAAGGCGGCGGGCCGCGGCACGGAGCTCGTCAGTGTATACGTTCCTCCGACGCGGCAGATCTCCGACGTCACGAACTACCTCCGCGGCGAGTACTCGCAGTCATCGAACATCAAGAGCGCGAGCACGCGGAAGCACGTGATGCAGGCGATCGAGTCGAGCCTCCAACGGCTCAAGATGTACCGGCAGCCCCCGCCGACGGGCCTCGTCGTGTTCACGGGCCACAAGCAGATCGGCGCGGACCAGACGGAGATGGTCGCCCGCGTGATCGAGCCGCCGGAGCCCGTGGGCTCGTTCCTGTACCGCTGCGACTCGAAGTTCTACACGCAGCCGCTGTGGGAGATGCTCACGGAGAAGGAGGTGTACGGGCTCCTCGTGATGGACCAAGGGGAAGCGACCCTCGGCCTCCTCCGCGGGAAGCGGATCGAGGTCATCAAGAACCTCCAGAGCCTCGTCCCCCGGAAGCACCGGATGGGCGGCCAGAGCGCGAGGCGCTTCGAGCGTCTTCACGATCTCGCCGTCCACGAGTGGTACGAGAAGATTGGGAATACGATGACGGACGCATTTCTGAACCGGCCCGAGGTCCAGGGCATCCTCGTCGGAGGCCCCGGGTACACGAAGGAGGAGTTCGCGAACCAGGACCACATCCACCATGAGATCAAGAAGAAGCTGATCCCCTCGTTCCTCGACACCGGCTACACAGACGAGTACGGCCTCCGAGAACTCGTCGAGAAGGCGCGCGACGTGCTCGCGGGCATCGACCTCATGCGCGAGAAGAACCTGATCCAGCGGTTTATGGACGAGGTCCGGAAGGAAGCCGGTGGGTTGTCCGCCTACGGTGAACAAGAGGTGCGCGACGCCCTCCAGCATGCTGCGGTCGACACGCTGCTCCTGTCGGAGGGACTGCGAAAGTCCCGCGTGAAAGTCCGCTGCGCGAACGGGGATTGGGAGGGCGAACGGACCGTTGCGGGCGAGGCCGCCGTCGGGACGTGCCCCGTCGACGGTGGGGTCCTCGCGGTCCTCGAGAACCGCGACATCGTCGAGGAGCTGAGCGAGGCCGCCGGGAAGACCGGCGGGACCGTGGAACTCGTCTCGAGGGACTCGGAGGAGGGCGAGCTCCTCCTCAAGGCGTTCGGCGGGATTGCGGCGATTCTCCGCTACCGGGTGTCGTGATGGGCCACGATCCATGGGCGGACCTGCGCGCCCAGGCGGACGACGTGCGGCGCGCGATCGAGACGGACCTCGGGGTCCGCGACGTCGGCGCGATCGACGAGGCCCCCGAGGACAAGGGGGTCTTCGCCCTCGCGACGTTCGCGTACGCCAAGGCGCTCCGCAGGCCGCCGGCGGAGATCGCCGCGCAGGCGGCGACGGTCCCCGCGCCCCCGCCCTTCCGGGCGCTCCAGGCCGCGGGCGGCTACGTGAACTTCCTCGTGGACCCGGGCGCATTCGCCCACGCGGTCCTCGACGTCGTGGCGTCGATGCACGACGGCTACGGTCGGTCGCCGCCGAAGACCACGCGCATCCTTCTCGAGCACACGAGCGTGAACCCGACGGGCCCGATTCACATCGGGCGGGGTCGGAACCCGATCTACGGGGACTCCCTGGGCCGCCTGCTATCGATGGCCGGCTACCCCGTGACGCGGGAGTACCTCGTGAACGACGTCGGGAAGCAGATGGTCGTCCAGTACTGGGCGACGAGGACCCTGTCACCGGCCGACATCGGCGCGGCGGAGCGGGAGAAGGAGGACTACCGGCACGTGAAGTACTACCAGAAGGCCGCGGCCCTCCTCGAGGAGCGGCCCGCGTTGAACGACGAGATCATGGGTCTCATCACGCGGTTCGAGACGGGCGACGAACAACTCACGCGGCAGATCCGTGCGGTCGGCGAGAGCGTCCTCAAGGGGATCCTCGAGACCCTTTCCCGGATCGACGTCGCATACGACTCGTTCTTCTGGGAGAGCGACCTGATCCTGGACGGGAGCGTCCAGCGGGTCATCGAGCGGCTCAAGCCGCGCGCGCAGGGCGAGGACGGCGCGTACTACCTGGACCTCTCCGCGTTCGGCCTCGAGGGCGAGGCCGCGAAGTACTTCGTCGTGACGCGTCACGGCACGTCGCGGTACACGACGCGGGACATCGCCTACCACCTGGGGAAGATGGAGCGATGTGACGTCGCGATCAACGTCCTCGGCGAGGACCAGAAGCTCTCCTTCGCGCGGCTCAAGGCGGCCTTCCGGCTGCTTGACATCGCGTGGGAGCCCGAGACGATCTTCTACGCGTTCGTCGGGCTGCCGGAGGGCCGGATGTCGACGCGGAAGGGCCTCGTCGTGAACCTCGACGACCTCCTCGACGAGGCCGTCGACCGGGCGTACGTCGAGGTGTCGAAGCGGCGCGAGGACCTCTCGGAGGCGCGGAAGCGGGAGATCGCGGAGTTCGTCGGCGTCGGGGCGATCCGGTACAACATCGCGCGCGTGCAGGCGGAGAAACGGATCGAATTCCGATGGGAGGAGGCGCTGAACTTCGAGGGGAACTCCGCGCCGTTCCTGCAGTACGCCCACGCGCGGGCGTGCAGCATCCTGGACCGGGCGGGCCCCCTTGTCGCGGGCGACCCCGCGCGCCTGACGCATCCCGCGGAACAGCGGCTCCTCCGGTGGATCGCGAAGTTCCCCTCCGCGATCGACCAGGCCGCCGCGGCGCGTCGCGTCCACGCGATCGCGTCGTTCGCGGCGGACTTCGCGTCGCACTTCAACGAGTTCTACCGCGACTGTCCGGTCCTCTCCTCGGAGCCTGAGTTCCGCGCCGCGAGGCTCCGCCTCGTGGACGCGTCGCGGATCGTCCTGATGAACGCGCTCGGGTGCCTCGGGCTGAAGGCTCCCCGGGAGATGTGAAGGGGGAGGGGGACGAGCGACGCCTACAGGCGTTTCTTCTCTTCCTTGATCTCGCGCTTCGGCTTCGCCTCGCCTTCCTCGCGCTCGCCGCGGCGTAACTTCCACGGCTGGGCCTTGCCCGTGCGCACGCGGCGGCGGTGGATCATCGCGTAGATGCCGACCCCGAAGACGCCCACGATTGCCAGGACGAATGCGAGCGTCTGGAGGGTCGACTGCCGGACGGTGATCGACTTCGAGGCGCGATTGTCCCCACCGATCTGCGTGAACGGCTCCCGGTCGTCCGAGACGCGGACCTCGATTGTCTTGTTGCCCTGGCCCGACACGGTCGCCTGGAACTGCAGCGCGACCGTCTCGCCAGGTCCGATCGTGTTGTTCGTCCGGACGCCGTTCTTGTCCGTCCACCTCGCGGACGTCGAGAGGACGGTCGTCTGGCCGCCCGAGAT
Source organism: Methanobacteriota archaeon (assembly GCA_052389495.1). Taxonomy (GTDB): domain Archaea; phylum Thermoplasmatota; class Thermoplasmata; order RBG-16-68-12; family RBG-16-68-12; genus RBG-16-68-12. Next base: position 4,143 of record JBQTHW010000274.1, read on the forward strand.
CGAGCTGAGGCTCATCCTGACATCCGTCGCGGGTCCACGGCCGGCGCGGTTCGTGACGTTCACCGTCACGGTGATTGGCGTTCCGTCCTCCGGGTCCGTCGGGTTGATCGTCAGCGTGTTCGCCTCGATCCGGAGGTCGGCTCGTTCCTCGGGACGGATGCCGACCGAGATCGACCGGATGAGCTCACCGCTCTTCTTGATGCCCGACCCGAACCCCGTGTCCGTGACCTTCAGGACGACGCGGTAAGAGCTGTTGAATTCCGTCCACGCGAACGTGACGTTGATCCCGTACAGCGTGTGGTTCGTCCCCGCGAGCGCGGTGCCGCCTATGCTGACGGGTCCCGGAATCGTCCACGTGTAGTTCAGGTCCGCGGCCTTGACGAGGTTGTCCGTCGTCTTCGAGGCGTTGAAGGAGTACGGGTTGCCCTCCAGCAGCCCCGTCGTGATGACGACCCACTCGTCCGAGGGATCGAGGATGTCGAACGACGGCGAGGGCGGCGTGGTGTCGTTCACGCGCGCGGTG
>JBQTHW010000275.1:0-3854 GCA_052389495.1 Methanobacteriota archaeon
ATACTACGGCCGGTTCCCCGACCAGAGCCTCTCCCTCATCACAAACTTCTTCCTCGTGATTCCGTGGCTCCCGTTAGTCCTCGTCGTCGCGAGCGTGATCCGGGAGATTGACATCCCAGGCGTTGCGGCGGAGAGCAGGCCGTTCTTTGCGACACTCATCTCGATCTCCCTCGTCAGTTGGCCGACGACTGCTCGGGTCGTCCGGTCCAATGTCCTGTCCGTCAAGACGCTCGCGTACGTCCAGAGGGCCCGGGCGATCGGCGCGGGTGACGGGCACATCATGTGGCGCCACATCCTCCCCGTCCTGCTCCCGCTCGTGTTCGCGAACCTCATCCTCACGGTCTCGGGCGCGATCTGGACGGAGAGCTTCCTCGCCTTCTTCGGACTGTCCGACCGGACCCAGCCGAGCTGGGGCGCAATGATCGAGCGATCGTGGCGCAACCTCGACTTCGTGAGCGGCGCGTACTGGGCCTTCCTGCCGCCCGGCATCTGCATCACGGCGCTCGTCCTCGCCTTCACGATGGTCAGTCGTGTCCTTGAAGACAGGCTGACCCCGAAGCTGCGCAAGAGGTAGACTCGGGCCCGCATCCGGGGATTTCGGGCATTTCAGAATGTCCGAAATCGGTCTTCGATGGCGGCCCCCCGATCGAAAATCGGACGAATGAAAACGGACACGACGAAAAAGGCTAAACGTATCCTTGGCGTTCGGCTTCCGAAAATATGTCCAGCCCGTCCGCGGCGAAGTACGTCGGCCGAGAGAAGGGAGACCACCTCACCGCCGCGACGCCGCCCGGCTCGATCTACTGGGACGCGGACGTCCTCCGTGAGGAGCTCGAGCGGTTCTTCTTCCGCAGCTGGCTGAACGTCGGCCGGGAGGAGCAGATCCCCGAGGCGGGGGACTTCCTCACCCTCGAGCTCGGGGACGAGAGCGTGCTCGTGATTCGAGGCAGCGACGGGCGGGCGCGGGCGTTCTACAACCTGTGCCGGCACCGAGGCACGCGGCTCGTGAACGCGCCGAGCGGGAAGAAGATGCGGTCGATCGTATGCCCGTACCACGCGTGGGCGTACTCCTCGGAGGGAGCCCTCGTCGGGGCGCCCCACACGGAGGAGCTCGTCGACTTCCGGAAGGAGGCGTTCGGTCTGCATCCCGTGGCGCTCGAATCGTGGGGCGGGTTCCTCTGGATCAACCTCGACGACCGCGCGCGGTCCCTCCGCGAGGACGTCGGGGACTTCCTCGCCCGGTTCGAGCGCTTCCCCCTCGCGGATCTGCGTTCGGGCTCGCGCCGGACGTACGACGTGCAGGCGAACTGGAAGATCCTCGTCGAGAACTACTCGGAGTGCTACCACTGCGCACCGATCCATCCGGAGCTCAACCGCGTCACCCCGTACCTCAGCGGCGAGGTGCGCGACTACTTCGTGGACGGCGCGAGCCGCCGGGCGTTCTCCGGGGGCACGATGGAGTTCAGCGCGGACTACCAATCGATGACGTGGTCCGGGTACACGAAGAGGCCCCCGCTCAAGGGCATGGAGGGCAAGGACCTTCGTTCGATCTACTACTACGCGGTCTTCCCGAACCTGTTCTTCAGCCTGCACCCGGACTTCCTCATGATCCACCGAGCGGTCCCGCTCGCACCGGACCGCACGCGCGTCGAATGCGACTTCCTGTTCGATCCGGAGACGATGGCCCGCCCCGACTTCGACCCGAGCGACGCGGTCGAGATGTGGGACCTCATCAACCGCCAGGACTGGAACGTGTGCGAGCTCACGCAGAAGGGCATGCGGTCCCGCGCCTGGAAGGGCGGGCGGTACAGCTCGCAGGAGCCGCAGGTCCACGACTTCGACTCGTACGTGATGGAGCGGCTCGGCCTCCGGTGATCCGGCCGAGGAAGAAACTACATCCCGGGACGCTTTCTCGTTCTCGATGGCGACGTACGACGCAATCGTCATCGGGGCCGGCCACAACGGCCTCGTCGCCGCGGCGTACCTCGGGAAGGCGGGCAAGCGGGTCCTCGTCCTCGAGCGGCGCCATGTCGTCGGGGGCGCCGCCGTCACGGAGGAGGTCCATCCGGGCTTCCGGTTCTCCGAGCTGTCGTATGTGTGCAGCATGCTGCGACCCGAGATCATCCGGGGGCTCGACCTCCCGTCGCACGGCTTCCACGTGATCCCGCAGGACGCGAGCTTCACGCCCCTGCCGGACGGAACGTTCCAGTACTATCGGGGGGACGACGAAGAGGCCTTCCAGGCGATCTCCAGGTTCTCGCGACGCGACGCGGAGGCGATGACCCCGTATTCGCGGCTCATGACCCGGATGGCCCGGTTCATCGCGCCGATGCTCATGATGACGCCTCCCGATATCGGTTCCCTCCGCCCTTCGAACCTCCGGCGCCAGGTCCGGTTGTACCGCCATGCCAAGTCCGTCGGCGAGGAGGAACTTCACACCTTCGTCCAGCTCATGACGATGAGCGCCGCGGAGTTCCTCGAGGAGTGGTTCGAGTCCGAACCCCTCAAGGGCGGGCTGTGCGCCGACGGCATCACGGGAGCGTTCCTGGGCCCGCGTTCGCCCGGCACAGCCTACATGCTCCTCCACCACTTCATGGGGGAGATCGAGGGCCCCCACCGGTCCTGGGGTTTCGTCCGCGGCGGAACCGGGACGATCAGCGAGGCTATCGCCGGGGCGGCTCGCCGGTACGGCGTGGAGATCCGGACGAGCGCGGACGTGCGCCGCATCCTCGTGCACGACGGGAAGGCCCGCGGCGTGGAGCTGACGGACGGCGAGACGCTGCGTTCCAGGGTTGTCGTGTCGAACGCGGATCCCAAGAGGACGTTTCTCACCCTCGTCGAGTCGGGGGACCTGCCAACGGATTTTGTCCGGGGAATCCAACGGTACAACGTAGAGGGTTCCGCGGGGAAGGTGAACCTCGCCCTCCGCGAGCGGCCGGACTTCGCTTGCCTGCCCGGCAACGGCCCTCACCTATCCGGGATCATCACGATCGGCCCGGACACGGAGTACATCGAACGGGCCTACGACGACGCCAAGTACGGAGACTTCTCCCGCCGGCCCTTCATCGACGTCTGTATCCCCTCCACGTTGGATCCCAGCATCGCGCCCCCCGGGATGCACATCATGTCGATGTTCGTCCAATACGCCCCGTACACGCTCCGCAAGGGGACCTGGGCGGAACGGCGAGACGAATTCGGGGATACGGTCATCGACACGATGGAGGAGTATGTCCCCAACCTTCGGAAGATCATCCTCCACCGCCAGGTCATCAGTCCGTGGGACGTCGAGCAGGAGTTCGGCCTCACGGGCGGCAACATCTTCCACGGGGAACCCACGCCGGATCAGCTGTTCTTCCTCCGGCCGATCCCGGGCTGGGCGCAATATCGGACGCCGATCAAAGGCCTCTACCTATGCGGCTCCGGCACGCATCCCGGCGGAGGCATCATGGGCGCCCCCGGGCACAACGCCGCACGAGAAGTCCTGGCGGACTTCAGACTCCGAAAAGCGTGAACACCGCGGGACGGGTACGAGAGTCGGACCGGAGTCTTTCCGCCTAAAGGCCGGCATCTCCGCGGATCGGGAGCCTTTCCGAGGTTGTCCCCGGAGGGCTCAGGCTGCCGCGCGGCTGTGAGTAGGAACGGCAGGAAAAGCCACCCGGTTCGAAGGATGCACCGGCTTCCCTTGACGCGCCTTGCCGGCTAGAGGCTCACGAGGAGCGCGCCGACCAGGGCGATGCCCACCGCGACGGTCTGCGCACGCGTCATCCGTTCGGACCGCCAGATCCGGCGGAACAGGATCGCGACGAGCGGGTACGCCGTCGTCACGGGCACGACGATGCCGATCGGACCAAGGC
>JBQTHW010000276.1:0-6646 GCA_052389495.1 Methanobacteriota archaeon
GAGGAACGGCCCTACGGATGGGAACGGGTTCCAAGGGCGCTCAGGACGTCCACGCCGTCGTCCGTCGCGCGAACGTGACGATGTCCTGCGCCCCGTCCCAGATCGCGAACAGGATCGAGGGCCGGCCGTCCGAATCCAGCTTCAGCGGGACGATCCAGCTCTCGTCGTCTTGGTACACCGTCTCCGCCGTCCAGGTGCTGGTCACGGGGTCGCGGCGCACGACCTTCAGGACGTTCCGGCCGCCCTCGGGCCCCACGGCCGAGATGTACGCCGCGCCAGCGCCATCGTACGCGAGCTGACCCATCTTGCCCACGTCAATGAGCTCGAGGGCCCATGAGGCCCCGTTCCAACGCACGAAGCGGGAGGGGAGGCCACTGAAGTGCCAAATCGTCGGGTTCCCGGTCACGGGATCGAACGCGAGGGACGCGAAGACCCCGTACCCGACGACGCCTGTCTCAACAATCTGCTTATCCCATGACATGCCGTTCCATCGGCCGTACCACAGGGTGTCGAGCCATCCGTCGTCATTGATGTCATCGGAGTACGCAATGGCCGCGAACCCCGTTATCGGATCATAGACGAGAGACTTATATCGGGCGCCCGCTCCGGCATGCACGACCTCCGTGACCCATCCTGTCGCGGTGCGCCGGGCGAGCTTCAGATCGGTGTCGCAGCAACCCACGAACTTGGTGTACGCGATCCTCGCCTCCCCGGTGTTCGGATCGTACGCGAGGGACGTCAATTCGGCCACGTTGTTCTTTTCAGCGGTCTCGATGGTCCAGGAGGCCCCGGTCCTGATTGCGAATTTCAGGTTGCGCCCTTCTCCCCAGCTCATCGAGGGCTGGCCGTCAGGGCTGTAGGCGAGGGAAACGCCCCGGCCCTCCGTGCCGACGGCCTCCACGTCCCAGGAAGCCCCGTTCCAATGGGCGAACCGCAATCGATTGTTTGCGGAGTCGGAATACGCGGCCGCCGGATTTCCGGACAAATCATAGGCCAGGGATTTGTAGAACGCCGAGCCGCCCACGACCGCATCGACGGTCTGGGCCTCGTACATCGACGGGGTCGGCGGAGCCGTGGTCCCGCTCGCGACGTTGGAGAGGCCGGCGGCGCCGCCCGTTTCGTCGACGGCCTTCAGGGCGAACGAGTATGCGGTCCCAGGGGACAAGCCGGTCAACGTGAAGCTTTCTGAAGAGCCGGCAGGACCCGGGATGGGCTCCTTCGTCGCCCTCGTTGCGACCTCCCAATTCGCGTCCGTAAGCGGTTCGTTGGCGACGTATCGCACGTCGAACAGGTACGCGGTGCCGAGGGTCCCGTCATCGCCCGTCGCGGTCCACCGAAGGGTCAGGGAGGTGTCTGTGGCGATCGTCGGGTCCACCGCCAGGTTGACGACGGCCGCGGGCGGTTCAGAGTCGGCGGGGAGCTCGACGCCGCCGAGGGCTCGCATCGCATTGAGTCGGCCGCCGGAGACCGTCTTCCCCTGCAAGGACGGAAGCGGATCGACGGTGTTGAGGATCGTGCTCCTCACGTCTGCGTTCGTCATCGCGGGGAAGTGGGTCATCACCAACGCGGCCACGCCGGACACGTGGGGCGTCGCCATCGAAGTCCCGCTGAAGGACTGGTAGCCATTGTTGCGAATGGATGAAAGGACGTCGACCCCTGGTCCGCCAAGGTCCACCCAATCGGATCCGAAGTTCGAGAAGCTCGCGAGGTTGTCGTCGTGGTCCGTCGCAGCGACGGAGATGATGTTGTCGAGCGCGTAGGCAGCGGGATACATTTTGGAGCTGCTACCCGAATTGCCGGCGGCGGCCACGAAGAGCGCCCCGGACTTCGCAATCGCGTCTTCGAGGGCCCGGGACTTCCGTCCCCCTCCCCAGCTGTTGCTCGTAATCCGGACGATCTTGTTGCCCGAGGCGTCCACGAACGATGCGGCGTAGTTGATGCACTCGATCGCATCCGTCGTCGAGCCGGAGCCGCCGGAACTCAGGAACTTGAGGGGCATCAGCTTCACGTTCCAAGCGACCCCGGAGACTCCGATCCCGTTGTTCCCCCTCGCGCCGACCGTGCCTGCGACGTGGGTGCCGTGGTTGTGGTCGTCCATGGGATCGTTGTCCTCGTTGCGGCAGTCCCAGCCTCGGAGGTCGTCGATCTTCCCGTTGCCATCGTCGTCAATTCCGTTGAAGTCCGTCGGGTCGACGACCCCATTCCCGTTAAGGTCCTCGCCCGGATTCGTCCAGATGTTCCCGACGAGGTCCTCGTGGTTGTAGTCGATTCCCGTGTCGATGATCCCAACGACCACGGAGGACGCGTCCGCCCGGACATCCCAGGCCTCGAGGGCGTCGATGTCCGCGTCCGCGGTGCCGCCCGTCTGCCCGAGGTTGTGCAGGCCCCAGAGCTCGTTCCGGAGCGGATCGCTCGGGATCGCGAGAGCGCGGACGAAGTAGTTTGGCTCCGCGTAGCGGACGGCCGGGTTGCCTTCGAGGGCTTGGGCGGCCACCTCGACGGCCAGGTCAGGTGGGAGCCTCCAGTGCTCCACGCCCATGTCAGGGAACGCTTGGACCAGGGTCGCGCCGAGTCGCTCGCGAAGGGCCCCGGCTTCGGCTGCGGTGGCTCGGGGAGAAAGGCCGACCAGGAGCTCCCCGGGGACGAACTCAGGCGCGTCGACGGAGGAGTGGGCATCTTCTGGAGTCCGTCGCACCAAGTCACGGCTCCCGTCGGTCGTAGATTCGAGATCGATCGGGATGTCGTCGGCAGTCATCGGTGGCGGTGCGATCGTGAGCATGGCCGTCACGAGGGCCAACACCCCCGCCAACGTCGGCATGCGGTCTTGCCTCCGTTCGGGACATCTCCCGCGAGTCCAAGAAAGGCAGGTGACGCATCGGATGGGCGTCGTGTCACGCGACCTATAAGTACGCCGAACCTCGCTTGCGTCTCCGCGCGTCATGCAGCTGTTCGACCCGAGAATCCTCCAGCTGTTGAGCTTCCTCACGCGACGCCAGGCATGGCTGGCGCCGCACGAGATCAGCCGAGACTTCCACCCCGACGGCGACCGGTTCACGGCGAGGACGATTCACCGGTGGTTCCATTTCCTGCGGGAGGCCGGCGGTTTCGTCTACTACCCGTACCCGAAGGCGAACGTCCTCGGGCTCCAGGACATCCTCGTCCGGATCCGCGGCCTTCGGAAACCCGCGGCCCTCGACATCCTCCCCTTCGGGGCGTCGTTCAACGTAGAGGTGGCCCTGGTCACCGGCGACGCGATTGTGAGCCAGGGATACTGGGTCCCCGGCCCCGCGCTCGAGGCCTTCCGCGACTACTGGCGCACGGCGCGCGACCTCGGCTTCCTCTCCGACGTGGAAATCCTGCGCGCTCGCAACACGCACTTCATCTATTCACCGTTCGAGGCGTTCCTCACGGAGGACGGAACGGCCGTCTTCCGGACGAAGGCCAACAACGCGTACTTCGAGGCGCTCCTCAAGCATCATCTACGAGGCGCGTTCGAGATCGAGATCGGCGAGCAGATCGCGAAGTTCCCCCTCATCGTGCCGATCGTCGTCGAGCATATCTGGGCCCACTTCTCCTCGCGTCAGGTGTGGCAGGCGATCCGCGAGAAGGGCGAAGCGCCGATCCGGCAATACGCCCACGGGAAGTTCGCGAGGGCCCTCGAGCGGCCGGGCGCGGCGCTGCGCATGCTGCAGCAGCAGTGGAGCGCGCTCCTGAAAGACTTCAACGCGGTCTTCCTGCAGCCTCGCGTCCTGTTCGAATGGACGGACGTCAAGAACGCGATGTGGGTAAGCATCGTCCTCCGTCCCGCGTCGCCGGACAAGATGGTCGAGGCCGCGATTCAGGCATCGCAGCGCTCGATGCTCACGCAGCTCAAGCCCGGCGCGGAGTTCGAGGAGCGGTGCCACATCCTCTGTTGGGCGCCGAGCGACCAGCTCCTCCCGATCCTCCAAGTCGTACGGGAATACCATCAAGGCGCCGAGCCGCCCTTCGTGGCGGTCCAAGACAAACAGGCGACCGTCGACCTGTTCCAGCCATCCTATTGCAAGCTCGACTGGCGGCTGTTCGATCCGCACGAGGTCGCATGGCGGTTCGACGGGGAGGGCTACCTCGAGCGACTCAAGGGCCTTGGGGTGACAGCGGACGGGAAGGGCTTACCGCCCACGGAGTGACGAGTTTCCGAGCTGGCACTAATGGCGCCATGTCCATGCGTGTAGGAGTACCACTGGCGATGCTGGCCCGGAGGTTCGCTGTGATGTCCCCGGCTCTGGCGCCCGAGGCGGATCTCAGGGATAATCGCGCGGTCGCAACCTCAGGAGCGTGCGGACGACGACCGCGGCGATGATCGGGAGCAGACCGTAGGCAATCCTTGCGTCCCAGGCACTTCGCATGATTGCTGGAAGACTCAGGTCCCATGGAATGCGCAGGTCGGGGCTCGACTCCGCCGAGGAGTCCGCCGATGCCGGGGACCCGGTTGGAACCGCCACCTGGTATGTGCCCTTGAGGGTGGTCAGCTCGCCCGCGATAACGTTCGCCATCTGAGCCGCTGGTGCGAGATATCCCGTCACGGCCCCGAAGCTCACCACGTAGGATCCAGGCGGCATCGACTGCCACATCCCCCAGTCGTCCCGCGGCCGGCCATCTACATATACGGTTCCAGGTACAGGAGGGTCCGTTAGAACGCGGAGCCACCCGTGGCGCTGGAACCGGCCTTCGAGGGTCGCCGTCTGGCCCGGTACACTCGTGACGGACTCCGGTACCGGCGTCCCCAGACCAGGTGCATCCGTGAAGGACTCCGTGTACGTACTCGGCGGCAGCTTCAGCCAAGTCAGGCCCCACCCGTCTCGAGGAATTCCGTCGATGAGGATCTGGGTCGGCACGCCCTCTTGGAGGAGTCCTTCGAGTTGCCCGGGCACATGCAAGGATCAATGTCCGGTGCAGAGAAGAAATGCCTCTGACAGACTCGGCTATGGTTTGTCAGAAGGTCTTCAAGAGGCCAGTGCTTGGAGTCACTGAATGCGGAAGGGCCTCAGAGTGCGACTAGAGGACCGCTTTCTCAAACACTGCCGCATCGGCCCTGAGAGGCCCGTGGCGTCGATCCCGACTTCATGCGTGAAGCTGGATTGGTCGCGCGGATCACGGAACCCGATGGAATCCGAGGACCTCGAGGTCTCGGTCGAACGCGAACGCGGTGTCAATGGCTTCCTGCTCCATTAGGACCTTCGTCGTGCAGTCCGTGTAGGACACACGTGACGAAGCGTAGCGACGGAACTCCCGATCGGCCAGGGCTTCGGCTTCCTCGGACACATGAAGCACGCGGAGATTCGGGGACCCTCTGATCCAAGCCAAGACGGCGAGCGCAGTCCTTGCACCGGTTCGGTAGAGGAGGAACGTCAGGACCTCGTCCACCACGAAGTTCGAGGTGTAAAGGAGCCGGTAAGGCAGTCTGCGCTGCGAGAGGTCCTGGAAGACCCGCCTCGCCGCTTCATGATTCCCGTCGTTCTTGACTGCCCTCGCGATGAAGGCGCCGGAGTCCAAGAATAGCTTCATCGTCCTTTGCCGTAGAGGACCTCGTCGACCTTCGACGAGTCCGTCGCCTTCTTCGACTTGAACGCCTTGGAGAGGTCGAACAGGGGATCCCATGAGAGGTCCCCTTCCATTGCCGCCCATCGACGAAGGGCTTCGCGGGTGGCCTCTTTGAGCGTGACTCCCTTCGCCTTTGCGGTCTTCACCACGAAGTCGTACAAGGAGACATCAAGCTCCGTTTGCACGACCCGTTTCGTAGAGGCCACGGCCATGCAATGAACGAATGTCTATTTACATGTTTCTCAGACATGTAATCTGAGCGCGGGCCGGTCGATGGGGTCGGCCGCGGAGTAGCCGAGCCACGTTACAGGTTCGCTCTCTCAAACGCCGCGTCGGCCCCGAGAGGCTTCGTCGCGTCGATCCCCATCTTCGACGTGAAGCCGTCCCGCGCGCTCGGGTCGATCGAGGATCCCCGGACGTCGTGGAGGACGACGAGCCCTCGGTCCGCCTGGAACCGTGTCGCGATCGCCCACTCCACGTCGCGGTCGTCGAAGACGTCGATGTCCTCGTCCACGATCACGACCTGCTTCATCGACGTGTGCGCGCCGAACGCGGCCATGATGGCGTTCTTGCCGTCCCCCTGGTGCTGCTTGCGGATCGACACGATGCCGTGGAGCCAGGCGCAGCCGCCCTCCGTGAGGCGGACGGCCTTGACATGCGGGACTGCGCGGGAGACCGCCTGGTAGATGACCGGTTCGCGGGGCATCCCCATGAACATGAAGTGCTCGTCGAGCCCGCCCACGATGATGTGGAAGATCGGGTCGTCCCGGTGGTAGATCCGGTCGACGACGAGGACGGGCTCCTTCCGCACGCGGTCGTACGTTCGGACTGCGTCGACGAAGGGACCTTCGTCGTGGGTCTCGTTGATCAGGCGACCTTCTAGGACGTATTCCGCTTCCGCAGGGACCGTGAGGCCGTTCCCGATGCGGACCATGTCGACAGGTTTCCCGAGGGTTGACTGAGTGAGGGCTGACGCGATCCGGCTCTCGTCCACGCCGTACTCGACGGAGGTCCCGCCCGCGAGGAGGTTCCATGGGTCGAGGCCGATGCACACGGCGACTTT
>JBQTHW010000277.1:0-1568 GCA_052389495.1 Methanobacteriota archaeon
GTGAAGCGCGGACAGGACGAGGCCTGCCCCGTCGCGGGGCGAGACGACCGGGATCGCCGGGCCCGTCGCGGTCCGTTCGAGCGTTTCGAATGCGGACTGCCCGATCCGATGGTCGCGGAGCCCGTCCCAGTCCGTCGCATCATCGTGGTCCGTGAGGACGCCTTCGAGGGCCGCTCGGATCGCGACCTCCCCTCGACCGGTCGCCGGTGCCCCGGGCCCGGCCCACCCGGGCCCCGCATACGTCGAATCCCCGTACACGTACGCATCCGCGACGGTCCCCACGGCGTCGACGAGGAGGACCTCGTCTCCCGCGTCGGCGAGGCGCAGGGCGCCTCCTTCGAGCCGCCGCGCGGGCCCGTCGTCCCAGGTGAAGTCGGCCGGCTCGAGGAGGTCCTCCGCGAAGCTCGTCGCGTTGCGCGTCGCGACGATCCTCCCGCCGGGAGGCACGGTCGCGTCGAGCGGGAAGCGGACGGTCGTCTCCCCGTCCGTCAGGGACCACCCGGCGAGGTCCACCGCGTCCCGCGCGAGGTTCACGATCTCGATGAACTCGTCGTCCCGCGCGGCCGCCGGGTAGACGCGGGACAGCACGACCTCCGTTGCCGGGTCGGAAAGAAGCGCGGCCGAAGGCGTAGGGGGGAGCGTTGCGTCGTGTGCGCCGTCGGCCGTGAGGAGGGGGTGCGCGGCGAGGCACACCAGAAGAATCGCCGCAAGGCGCCTGCCGTGCACGGTGGCGGAGCGTCGAGGGCGGGGAAAAGCTGCCCGCGTACAGGCACGCTACGTTCTATTGTGGTATCGACGCGTCGCGCCTAGCACGGGAGTGCGGACGCGCGCGGGCAGTATTGGCCGATCATTCGCCGCTACCGCAGGCCCTTCACGAGATCGCGCAGCGCCCTCTCCGGGTCCTTCGCCCGGACGACGCCCGACGCCAGGAGGACGCCGACCGTCCCCAGGTCGAGGGCCTTCCGCACGTCGCGGAACGTCTTGACGCCGGCGCCGCACAGGACACCGAGACGTGGGTCGATGGCGTGAATCCGGTCGACCTCCGAGGAGACGACCTCGGGCTTTGCGGTCGTCACGCTCACGTCCCCACCGATGAGTTCCGGCGGTTCAATCGCGACGTAGTCCGGCGCGAACGCGGCGAGCTGTTCCGCCTCCGTCAGGTCGTCGGCGCAGGCGATCACTTCGAGGCCCAGGCTCCGGCTCCTGGGAATGGCGTCCTTCAGGTGCCCCGGCGAGACCTTGCGCTCGCTGTGGTTGACGAGCGTCCCCGCCGCGCCGGCCTCGAGGAGCGCCTCCGGCGGCATCCAGCCCGTGTGCGGTCCCGCCTCGAACGCATCGACGTGCTGGCCGAACACGGGAATCCGGACCGTCCGTGCGATGTGGGCCACGTCCGGCGTCGCGGGCGCTATCACGATCGACGCCCCTGTGTCCTTCGCGACCGCCTCGCACGCCTTCGCGAGGGCCCATCCGCGTTTCCCGAGGGCCTCCGGGTACGCCTTGAAGTTCACGACGACCGCGGGGAGGCGCATCGGACGCGGCATCGTGGTGTCCCCGGAAATAGGCTTGGC
>JBQTHW010000278.1:0-4681 GCA_052389495.1 Methanobacteriota archaeon
CGGGTCCAGAGCTCGTTGCCAATGAGGTCGTACGCGCGGACGAAGGCGTCGTAACCACCGGAGTTCGTCTGGCCCGGAAGGGTGCCATTCGAATGCCCGACCATGTATGCGTGGGATGCGTCGATGGCAAGCGAAAAAAGAACGTCCCAGCCCGACGACCCGAACTGCCTCGTCCAGAGCTCATTGCCGTTGAGGTCATATTTGCGGACATACGTGTCGAAGCCGCCTGAACTTATCTGTCCAGGAAGGACTCCTTCCGTGGTGCCGGCAACGTAGACACCGGAGGCATCGACGGTGATCGAATCGATGGAACCCGCCAACTGCCGAATCCAGAGCTCGTTGCCGTCGAAATCGTACCTGCGGATCTCGCCGAATCCGCCTGCGTAAACTCCGGACGGATTCACAGTGATAGCGCGAGGGGGATGGGCGACAGGCTTGGCCCAGACCTCGTTCCCATTGACGTCGTATTTACGGATGCCGACGCGGCCTCCACTGAGATACACCCCTGAGTCGTCAACGGCCAGGGAATATGCGTAGTCGAACGACGAAGACCCGAACTGGCGGACCCAGGCGATATCGGCGGTTTCGGCAGCCGCGTGCAAGACCGGAGCTGATGCCCCGAGAGTTCCCGGGCCTTGCGGCACGCCGTCGAGATTGATCGCGCCGCCTACCCCCGCAAGAGGGAACAAGATGGCTAACGCTATCGCGAAGCGTTTCCCCGAAAGGGGTCTTACGTCACGTACGCTTTCCATCGTCTCTGCCTCCCAAACCCGCTTGGCTTTCTTGCATGTGCGAGCCAGCTGCTAAAGGGCTCGTGACAGGGAAGGCCCACCTTCTGTCGCTCTGGGAGTGGCATGGGCATTCGAGACCGCCGCTCCAGGTCGCGCCGTGGCAACGTGACGAGGCGCAACGGTCGCGAACGGCGGTTGGCCTCTAGTCGCTCCGGCGTCTAGGAGGAGCCAATCTTGTATCGGACAGTCGATTCCGACGCCGCGCGCGGAACGCGAACAGCACCCCCAGCCCTGCTCCTGAGGGAACAGCTACCGCCGCAATCAGAAACCATGGCGGGTCTGCGATTGGCGGGGTCGCCACTGTTTCTACCGTGATCGTGAGCCGGCTCGTCATGGCGTTGCTTCCTGAATCCGTCGCCGTGAAGGTGGCCTCATACCTGCCAGGAGCCTCGTAGGTGTGAATCGGGTTCGCAGACTCCGAGAATTGACCATCGCCGAACTCCCAACGCCGGGCGTATGGCGGCGCTCCTCCGCTCACGTCACTCACGAAGCTGACGATAAGGGGCGCGATGCCCCCTGTCGGCGTTGCGAACGCTAGGAGAGATGCGGGCGCGGCGCCGCCCAGTACGACCTGCCGCGTCACGCTCCCTCTAAGGCCGGCCTTGTCTCGCACCTCGAGGCGGATCGTGTACGTCCCCGGACCATCGTACTCGTAGATCGCTTCTTTCCTCACGGACCAATTCGTATCCCAGATGCCGTCGTCCTCCCAATCCCAGCGGACGTCGAGCCACGCCTTGTCGTACTCCGCGTCCGCCGAGCCCGACGCATTGACGAGGACGACGTATCGCGATTCACTCTCCGCGTCCGGGAAGAACGTCACCTCGAAGTAGGCGACGGGCGGACGCTCCGGCTCGGGAAGCAGATCGACCCGAGTGACAAATGCGTCGATGAACCCGTTGTACGTCGTGTCGAAGGCGCTGATCGTCGCCGGGAAGTCGGCCGACGTTGTCGTCCCGACCAACAAGATGCTCCCGTCCGCCTCAAGAGCCATGGACCTAGCGATGTCGCCACAGAGTGGATTTACTCCGTAGCAGCTGTACGGGGTCCCCAGTCCGAAAAGCGGGAATACCCACTCTTGGGCGTAGAGGAAGGTATCCCCGCCTCCCAGGTACGTCGAGTAGTTCAGACGACTTCCGTTGGGCTCGAACCTCGCCACGTAGACGTCTCCTCCGCCGTTGTACGTGGCGTCGTATGCACCGGCGGACGTCGGAATGAGGCTGGAACGGGAGTAGCCTCCGATGATGACCTGACCGGATTCGTCGAGTCGAAGGTCGTAAGCCTCTTCGGCGTCCGAGCCGCCGAACAACGTTGAGAAGAGGAGGCGGCCTTGGGGGTCAAGCTTCGACAACCATGCGTCGCTTCCCCCGTTCGGAGTCACGTCGTACGCGCCTGTCGTGGTAGGGAAATCGGAACAGGTCGCCCCCGCGAGGTAGATGTCCCCGACCGGATCAAGGACAATCTCCCAGGCTGCTTCGCAGTCATCGACTCCGCGATCCGCGCTCCCGAGGAAGGTCGAGAAGATGGGCGCCGTGCCCTCCGGGTCGAGCCTGACCACGAAGGCATCGCCGAAGCCGTTCCACGTCGAATCGAACGCGCCTTCCGTCGTGGGGAAATCCGGCGAGGCCGTCCAGCCGGCCACGTAGGCGCCGCCAGCGTCATCGACGGCAATGGAATAGGCCTGATCCCCGGACTCGCCTCCGAACAGCGAGGAATATGCCAAGGACCGGCCATCCGCACTGAGTTTCGTTACGAATACGTCTCGTCCATCCTCTTCGTCCGTCCTGCGGACGACAAACGCCCCGAGAGTCGTCGGGAAATCCGTAGAGTTGCTGTCCCCGGCGAGGTATGCGTTCCCCTGGCGATCCACTGCAATCGCCCAGGGTGCGTCCGGGCCGGAGCCTCCTATGTACGTAGAGTAGACGAGGCTGCCGTCAGGCCGGAACTTCGCAAGGAAGATGTCGGAGAACTGGCCTCCGTAGGTCTTGTCGAACGCCTCAGGAGTCGTCGGAAAGTCCGCGGACTTGGTCGTTCCGGCAACATAGACATGCCCGGAGGCATCGAGCTCGATCGAGAGGCCTCGGTCGAACGAGGCGCCTCCCAAAAGAGTGGAGAATTCGAGGAACCCTGTGGCCGTGAACTTGGCGAGGAAAACATCGAAGTCCCCGTTGTGCGTCGGATCGTACGCCTCAGGGGTCACAGGGAAGTCCGTCGAGTTTGTCAGGCCTATCACGTACGTGTTTCCATCGACATCGATGGCCACGTCCGTCGCCCAGTCCGTGGCGTTTCCTCCAAGGTACGTCCCCATGAGGACCCCTGGGCACTTGATGCTCGGCGGCGGCGAAGTGCTCAGGGTCTGGGGGCTCGAGGCTGTGATACCGGGGCACGGGACGACGTTCGGGGCGACGGGCGAGGAGTCATCGCTCGGGGATACCGGGGGGAGGGCCACTAGCAGAATGGCGAGCCCCATCAAGGATGCCGCGCGGAAACCCCCCATCGGTGACCCATGCCTCCATCGTGGTGGCGGGTAAGAAAACCTTGTGACGCGAATGGGCCGAATCGTGTCACTCCGTGCAGACGCTGCGCTGGAGCGATCCTCGCGAGCGCGAGGACCCGCTCCGATGGCCCCCGCGGTCAGCCCTTCTGGATTGCGATCCGCCCCCCGCCGAGGATAGTCGTCGGCTCCGAATCGTCCGAGGCGCCGAGCCGGTTGTCGTAGACCACGACCCCGCTGGACAGGTCCCAGATCTTGATTCGGAACTTGTCCACGCCGCCGCCTCCAGGGAGGTCCCCGTCCACGACCGTCAGCAGGAAGCCGTAGTTCCCTGCCCCATTGATCGCGCCCGAACCCTTGTACTGGGCGCGTGCGCCCGAGATCACGAGCCAGTCGTACTCGGTGCTCTGGAAGGCCAGTCCGGCCGCAATGAATCGGAATTGGGTGTCCCCTGTCGGCTTTGCGGCGCCTGCTTTGTATCGGGAGACGAATCCGAAGACCGCCTTGCCGGTGAGACTCGGCTCCGCGGTGTAGGCGCCTGCGGGGGAGTTGATCCATCCGCCCCCCGTCACGAAGCCGGCCGAGGGGTCGTAGATGACGACCAGGGCGGGCAGGCCGTTTACAGTCGTCGAACTACCGGATCCGCAGTCGTCGTCCTCGACGCTGAGCTTCACGGAATAGACGCCGGGATTCGCGAACGTGAAGGTCGTGGTGATCGTACCGGTGCCGTCGCTCTTCACGATATCGCATGGGCCCCCGTTCACGCCAATCACGGTATCCCACGAGACGAACTCCCATTGCCACGCGTGCAGGTCCGCGATTCCGGGATCCATAAAGACGCCCGTGAAGGTGACCGGCGTCCCGACCGGGAAGACGGATCCCGACGGCGGGCCTGTGATGGAGACGACGGGAGCGACGTTGGTGATCGTCACAGTCGTGGTGTCGCTTCCGCATCCACCGTCGTCGTCGCAGACAGTCATTGTGACCGTGTAGACTCCATTGTCGACGTAGGTGTGCGCCCCCGACAGGCTGCCCGTGGTCGGATTCCCTGGACTCCCGGGAATCTCGGTCAGGCTGGACATGCACGGGCCGGCATCAATCCCGATTGTGTCGGTCGTACCATCTCCCCAGTCGATCGTCCCGTCGAAGTCCTCAAAGGTGTCTCCCGAGGGTGAGTCGAAGCCGGGGTCGGAATACTCGGCGCAAAGTCGGAGGAGGGACCCCTCGTCCCCGCGCAGGTCGGGGTCGGCGACAACCGTGGGGGCCACATTAAGCACGAGGACCGTAAGGGATGCGCTCGCGCACCCGCCGTCGTCGTCGTGGGCCTTGACGATGATCGGGTACACGCCGTCGTCCCCGTAAACGTGCTCCGTGGAATCCATGCCTCGGAATGGAGCGA
>JBQTHW010000279.1:0-10285 GCA_052389495.1 Methanobacteriota archaeon
ACGGAGGCGCACATCCGCGGGGACGACGGGCACGGAGGGATTCGAACCCTCGTCGGAGGCTCCGAAGGCCACCAGCCTGGTCCGGACTAGCCGACGTGCCCGCGCGCCGAACCGTGGGCCTCGATAAAAGGGTTGCCTGCAAGGGCTCTGTAACCTCATTGGTGGTGCCGCCGGCCAGCCAACCCCCTAAAGCCGGCGATCAATCGACGGTAGTCCGACAGCCCGATCGATGTCGTCAAGCAGAGGTCCGACAAAATGATGGAGGCCCGGCGGACAGGGCCATCTGACTCTTCCGGTCGCATCCATGGCCCGCCTCCGTCGACCTACGTTTGTTGTGGCCTGAGACCCGTCTTTACGCTTTGAGAGCGCGTGACAACGAGACGCCGAGCAGCCGGATTCCGGTCACCTCCAGCCAGACGAATAGAATTCCCGCCTCGACCCGTTGGATCGCGCCGACCCAGGGCCATAGTGGGCCTTGAAATGCGGCGAAGAGCAAAGGCAGGACTCCGATTGCCACAAGGCCCGAGATGATCGAGTAGGTACGATAGCCTCGCCACACGACCTCCCCCTTCAACGGCCGAGATAGGACGAGCGGGGCGATCAGAAGCGGAAGGAACCCAACGAAGGCGAGCGCGCCGTGGGCGTCGAACTGGTGACAATCCGCTGTCGAGCATGGGACGAATCCCGAAGCCGCGAACCCGAGACCGGAGACAGCGACTAATGCTGGACCGATTTTCGAACCGTCTCTCGTGCCGATGCCGCGATAGAGCCCGAAGGCGAATGTCACCTCGAGAAGTCCTATGGCAAAGAAGGCGCTGTTCATGACAAGGGCGTTCGGACCAACACCCAGGGCGCTGACTATCCACGAGACGTGGTCGTAGCCGGGTCGGAGGAGACTGGCGACGAGCACGGCAACGAAGAGAACGATCGGCGCGAGAATGCCACAGAATGCCCCGATCGACACCAGGTCAATCCGGATTCTCTCCCTAACCAAGCCCTGACGCAGAAGTCCCTGAGACGTTCCAGAATCCCCCATGGATTCCTCCCAAGGAATCCGAGAGGAACCGTCAAACGGACCCTCCGCCCGGTCGCGCTTTCGGACAACCTTATTACGATTCTGTCCAATCCGCCTCCCGTGCATCGCGCCGACAGGCTTGACATCGCAATCATCAAGCAGCTGCAGAGTCCAGGTTCATTCCAGTGGGATGTGCGGAAGTCGTACGCGAGCGTGGGCAAGACGCTCGGCGTTGACGAAGAGACCGTCCGAAAACGACTTGCGCGCATGCGTGAGGATGGAGCCCTGTTGGGATGGGTGCTCGTCGTCAACCCGCATGCGATCGGGCGGGAGGCCGCCGGCGTGGACTTGGATGTGGAGGATGTCGAGGGGAAGCCCTCGGCGATCTCGCAGATCAAGCTCATCGAGGGCGTTGTGTCCATCATCAGCTTTTACGGCCGGGGATTGCGCGTCTTGATTTTCTACGAAAGTGAGAGGGACTTGGTCCGGCTGACGAAACTCATGGCCTCCATCTGCGAGTGCCAGAAGCCGACCTCGTGGAAAGTCGGGTTTCCCGCGTACGAAATTGGGCTCGACAAGAGGGATTGGCAGATCCTGAAGGCCCTGCGGTACAATCCCCGAAGACCGCTTCCCGATGTTGCCCGCGAGCTGCGTATTTCGGCTCGGACCGTCAAGAGAAGGATGGAACGCCTAATCGAATCGAACACGTTTTTCCTCGCCCCGATTACGGATTCCGGGAAATTGGGAGGGATCGCGTGCAACTTCCTGGTCCTCTGTCCCGACTCCGCTCGGAAGCGAATCGTTGATCAGATGCTTCTTTCGAAGTTCGAGAACATAGGGTTTGTGCATACCGCCTCGGAAAAACATTCTTCATTCACCCTCCTCTGCGAGAACGTCTCCGAGGCCAACGAGGCCTATGGGTGGATCAGGGGACTGAGTGGCGTTGAAGACGTTAGGATGGGAATCGAGGAGGACATCACGCCCGTCTCGGAATGGCTGGACGGAGAGATAGAGAAGCAACAGAACAGGACCCAATGAAGTTCGGGTCACATACACTTTGTCGGCGAGGTGAGTTCGTGGATCGCGGAGCCAAATGGCTGACCACTTGTCCAGGTACGAACAGGATGATTGCTCCATCCCTGGAAGATGCACCGCCGACATCGGTCCGTGCTAGGGATCGCAAGGTCCTATGCGTTAGGGCGCGTCCAATGGAGGTCCTTATGGAGCACCTAGAGGTCCGAACCCCGGACTCCCTTAGCAAGGCACCACAAATCACGTTACAGAACTCCTGCAAGCGGCGCGCCGGGTGCCGGCTCACGCACCGATGTGGCGACGGTACGCGGCCGCGTCCATGAGCTGCGCGAGCTCGGAGGGGTCCGACAGCTCGAGGACGACGATCCAGCCGCGGCCGTACGGGTCCTTGTTCACGTCCTCGGGATGGTCCTCAAGATGCTTGTTCGACTCGACGACCGTCCCCGCCGCCGGCGCGAAGATCTCGCTCACGGCCTTCACGGACTCGACGACGCCGATCGCGTCGCCGCGCGCCACTTTCTTCCCCGGTGAGGGCAACTCGACGAAGACGACATCCGTCAGCTCGTTTTGCGCGTGGTCCGTGATGCCGATCCGCGCGCGGTCCCCATCGAGCTCGGCCCACTCGTGCTCCCTCGTGTACCGAAGACCGTCGGGCACCTTGACCACGGTGAGAACCGAGGGGTCACGATGCGGCGTCCGGATATGAGCGTTTCGGGGTGCGGCGAGCGCTCAGCGGCCCTTCCAGTTCGCGCCCCAAGCCTGGTGGACGAAGATCTCCTCGCTGTGAATCTTGTGGATGTGACGCGCGACGAGCAGAATGATGACGGAGGCCACGCCTCCGACCGCGAGGATGAGATACGCCGGGTTCTCCGTGAGCAGCGTGACGATCGTGTCGAGCACGGGGGGTTTCCTCAGGCGCGCCGAGCGCGCACGAAGAGGTTCTCGGATGCCTTGAAAAAGGTTTCCTCGCGAAGCCCGGAATCGATAATTAATGAACGAAACTCGTCTTCCTCGAACAGATGATAGTAGCGAACGACCTTGGTCCCGTCGGGCAACGACCACGGCATTCCGACGTCATGTGGCGCCGGCCGAGGCGTCCCTCGATCTCCCTCGCGCGATCCGCGGCCGCGTGGCGGGTCCAAGGCCCACACACTCATGAGAAGCTCGCCGCCGGGGACGAGCGTCCTTCGGATCTCCGTCAACGCGGCGAGGCGGTCCGCGGGCGTCGGCAGATGGTGCACGACCGCAATGCACAGGCACGCGTCGACGCTGCCGGACCGGAGCGGCAGCGCCGAGGCGTCCGCCTCGATCCAGGCGGGCGGATGCAACGAATGCCAACCTGGCGAGGCCGCGCGCGCGATTTGAAGGAGACGCGCGGAAAGATCGATCCCCACGACGCGCAGGCCGCGCGCGGCGAGGAACGCGGTGTGCCGTCCGTGGCCGCATCCGACGTCGAGAACCCGCAGACCGGCGCGCAGTCCCTCCGCGAACGCCGAGACCTCGGGCCACGGCTCGCGTCGGCGTTCCGCGAACGACTCGGCGATTCGGTCGTACGTCCGCCGAACATCGGCCTTGGACGGAGGGACGGCGGCTGTCATGAGGACATCGGGGCCCGCTCGAGTTCCGCGAGGGCGCGCGCGCGGACCTTCGCGACGGGCGGCGGCTCCGTGACGACGTCCCCGGCGTCCAGGTAGTGCTCGTACGCGGACGCCATCGTGGCACCGCACACGTGACACGTCGTCGTGCCGACGTCGTACGTGCCGTCCTTCGGGCAGCGCGCGAGCGCCTTGCGTCCGCCGAACTTCCCCCGCTTCGCGACGGGCTGGCCGCGCATCTCGACGATGTCGAGCGCGAAGTCAATCGTCGCGGCGCTGCTGAGGGACGTACCGACGCCGAAACCGTCGACCCCGGCCTCGAGGAGAGCGGGGATCGCCGCCTCGTCGATCGACCCCGAGACGTAGATCTTCGCGTCCTTGTGGCCCCGCAGGTCGAGTTCCCAGCGCACCTCGTGGACGATCGCGGCGAAGTTGCCTCGCCGGGATGACGGCGTGTCGAGCCGGACGCCCGCGAGGTCGGGGATCGCCTCCGCGGCGATGACCGCCTCCGTTTTCTCGTCGTAGTACGTGTCGATCAGCGCGATCCGCGGGACCGCCTTCTCGAGGTGTTTATGGAGCGCGCGGAAGGCCTCGCGCGGTCCGCCCATCACAATCGTGAGGGCATGGGGCATCGTCCCCATCGCGGCGAGGCCGAGCATGTCCGCGCCGAGGGGCGTCGTGACCGCGTCGAGGCCGCCGACGTACACGGAGCGCTCGATGAGCGGCGCGATCCCGGGGTGCATCCGCCGCACGCCGAAGGAGAAGACCTGTTTCGTGCCGGCGAGCTTTCGAATCCGGGCGGCGCGCGTCGCGATGCCGCTCGCTTGGCAGATCATGCCGAGGAGCGGGGTCTCGTAGACGGCCCAGTCGCCGTAGGGGCCTTCGAGGACGACCACGGGGAGCGGGACGCCGCGCGCGGTCTTCGGCGGGAAGAGGGAGCCTTCCGGGAGGGCCCACAGGCTCACGTTCCGGCCCCGGAGGAGGCGGACGACCTCCTCGAGCCCGCAGAAGACGCCCCACGCCCAGCCGTTCGGGAGGGCACCGGTCGACACCTCCGCGACGACCGGCTCGCGGTCGCGTCCCGCCTTGCGCAGGACCTCGAGCGTCCGGTGGAAGTACACGTCCGACGTCCGCCCCGCGCGGATTTCCTCGGACGTCGCGACGAAGAACTCCCGGCTCGGACGCGCCTTGCCCATGCGGGACCCGGCGTGCTACCGCGAGGCGATATATAGACGTTCTCAGCCGCACTCGCGACTCGCGAAGCTTCATGCGGGCGGCGCCGCATCGGCCCCGACGTGGAGTTCCCTCCGTTCGAGCATCTCCATCTGTACGAGGACCTCCGCGGCGCCTTCCTGAACGTTTCGTACTCGAACGTCACGCCCTACACCTTGAGGGAGTTCCGCCGGACCCTGCCGGGGGACCTGGGGCTCGACTGGACGGACCCGGAGGGCGTGCCGGAGCTCCGACGGACGATCGCGCGCCGTCACGGGGTGTCGGAGGATCGCGTCCTCGTCACGTCGGGCGCGACGGAGGCGTACTTCCTCGTGAACGCGGCGCTCCTGCGCGGCGGCGACCGCGTCGTGGTCGACGCACCGATCTACTCGCCCCTGCGGGATTCCCCGCGCGGCTTTGGCGCGGAGGTCGTGTGTGTTCCGCGCGACTGCCGCGACGGCTGGACGCTCGAGCCCGACGCATGGGACGATGCGTCGCGACCTCGCGCCCGGGCGTTCGTCCTCGCGAACCTCAACAACCCGACGTCGTCCGTCCTGGAGCGGCCCGAGCTTCGCGAGCTCGCGGACCTCGCATCGGAGCGCGGCGCGTACGTCGTGGTGGACGAGACGTTCCGCGAGATGGCCCGTGACCCGCCGCCGAGCGTCACGACGTTCGGTCCGCACGGGATCGCCCTCTCGACCGTCACGAAGCTGTACGGCCTCGGGGCCCTGCGCGTCGGCTGGGTCGTCGCCCACCCGGACGTCCTCCGCCGGCTCCGGAGCATCAAGGACTACACGACCGTGGGCGGGTCCAGCCTCGCGCAGATCCTCGCGTCGTGGGCGATCCGACGGCACGGCGCGTTCGCGCGGCGGGCGCGCGGGATCGTGGACCGCAACCGAAGGCTCGTCGCGGAGCGTCTCGATCGCATGCCGGCGCTCCACGGGGAGGTCCCGGCGTCGGGCACCGTGTTCTTCCCGCACAGCGACGTCCCCGTGGAGCGGCTCGCGACGCGCCTCCTGCGAACGTACCGCACCGTGATCGCGCCGGGCCGCCTGTTCGGGACGGACGACCACTTCCGCATCGGACTGGGCGGGGACACGGAGGAGCTGAGGCGTGGCCTCGACAACCTCCGGAGGGCCCTCGCCGACCTCAAGGGGGCGCGAGCGCCTCCGCGTACGCGGCGTCGATCTCCGCGGCGCGCACGACCTCGGTGAGGGACACGCGCTCGTCGGGCACGTGGATGCGGTCCGACTCTCCCGGGCCGAAGACGACGCACCGCGGGTTGTGCGGCGCGTAGAACGCCATCTCCGTGGCGTACGCCACGCCGACGACCTCCGTGCGAGCGAGAGCCTGAAGCCGGCGGACGTGCGGGCCGTCTGTCGGGACGGCGGCGGGCGGCACCTCGTGGACGAGGTCGAGGCCGACGGCCTCACCGGACGCGTCGAAGGCCGTTCCGAGGAGCCTCTCGACGTCCGCGCGGGACGTGCCGGGCGGGTGGCGGCAGTCGAGCTCCGCGACGCAGGCGTCGGCGACGACGTTCGTCTTTGTGCCGCCGTGGATCCCGCCCACGCTCACCGTGATTTCGTGGAGCGCGTCCGCGGACCCGGACAGACGTTCGAGGTGCGGGAGCACGCGGGCCATCCGGTAGATCGCGTTGTCCCCCAGGTGCGGCGTGCTGCCGTGGGCGCTCCGTCCCCGCGTCGACGCGCGATACCACAGGACGCCCTTCTCGCTTGCGATGACCCGGAGGTGGGACGGCTCCGCGACGACGATCGCGGCGGCCTCCCGGACGATGTCGGAGGTCGCGAGCGCCTTCGCGCCTGCCATCGTCGTCTCCTCGTCCGTCGTGAAGAGCAGGGAGAACGGCGCGCCGCGGTCGATGAGAATGCGTCCGGCCGCGAGGGCCGCGACGCAGCCGGCTTTCATGTCTGCGGTGCCCCGGCCGTACAGGTGGTCGCCTTCCAACGCCCCCTGCGCCTTCGTCCAGCCCGAGGCGACGGGCACCGTGTCGAGGTGGCCGTTGAACAGGACGCCGTGACGGCCGGACGTCGCGGACACCGCTCCGACGTCCTCGTGGAGCACCGGGCGGAGGCCGAGCTCTTCGATCTCCGCGCGGGCGGCGTGCAGGATGTCCCGCATGTCCGTGTCCGGCGTCGAGCGGGTCGCGACGAACTCCGTGAGCGTCGTGCGGACGTAATCGGCGAGGTTCACGATGTCCTCCGGTCGAGCTCGTTGTGGACGATGGCGATCGCGTGGTCCGTGTGGAGCGCGACGCGCCCGAGGCCGACGACGGCCGCGCCGCGACCCCGGAGGACGCGCTCCTCGTCCGGCGTGAGATCCTGGTTGTCCGACAGCACGAACGTCCCGTCCGCGGGAAGGTCCGCGACCCGGATATCCTCGCCGCCCTCTTTCAGGTAGACGTACGTCGGGCCGAATCGGTCGAGGCTCTCTGCGAAGGTCGCACGCGACGCCACGATCCCGGGCGATGTCTCGCGCTCGACGCGCGACGTATGCTCGAGGGCCCTCCGGAGGAGCGCCGCATTGCTTCGGATGTCCGGCTGGTACGACCGGAGGCCGTCGCCTTGCAGGCGGATGAGCCGGGGCGGGTCCGGCGCGCCGAGCAGGACGAGGGCGACCTCCGCGTCCGTTCGGATGCCGTGCGCCGTGAGGAGCGCCGCGTTCGCCGCGTTCAGCAGGATGTCGATCCGGCCCGCGCCGCCCGCGAGGTCGTCGAGGGGGAACCCCGGCGACGTCGACGCGCGGTGGCCGACGACCAGGAAGCGGCGCACACGGGGACGAACGCTCGGACGAGGATAAGGTTCGCGGACTCGCGAGCCGTGCGGGCCCCGCGTCCGTCGCCGGCGTCAGCGAGCGCCGCCGCGAGGAAGCAGGTCCCGCAGGATCCGTCGGTGAAAGGCCACGAGCGGGAGGTCGGCCAGTTCCTCGACGGTGACGAATCGCGCGGAACGGGAGGGCGGGCCCGACGAGCGCGGGGTGCAACGGAACACGGCGCCCTTCCAGGTCTTGTGGGAGAATGCGTGGGCCACGGCAGCCGTCCGGGCGCCCACGCCGACGCGCAGTCCGGTCTGCTCCGCGACGAGGGCTTGGAGGTCCGAAGGGCCGGACCGCGCGCGGACCTCTCCTCCGGGAAGGCCCCACAGGCCGCCCAGGAGCCCCGAGGCGGGGCGGCGCGTGAGGAGAACCCGGCCGCCCGAGGTCACGAGCGCGAAGGCGACCCGGACCTCCGGGTGGTTCGCCCTCCGGGGGACCCGAGGTAGCGTCGCTTCGACGCCCGCGGCCCGCGCGAGGCAGACGGACTCGAGCGGGCATCGCTCGCACGACGGACGCGAGGGCGTGCACACGGTCGCACCGAGCTCCATGAGAGCCTGATTGAACGCGCCGGGTCGGGACGCGGGCACGAGGTCCGCCGCGAGGGCCCGCACGAGACGCCGGCCGTCACGGCGGGTCACGTCGGCCTCGACCCGGAAGAGACGCGCGAGGACGCGCGTCGCGTTCCCGTCGACGGCCGGGACGCGCGCCCCGAACGCGATGCTCGCGACGGCTCCCGCCGTGTACGGCCCGACCCCGGGAAGCTCCGCGAGGGAGTCGACGTCCGAGGGGATCCGGCCGCCGTGCCGGTCCGCGATCGCGCGGGCGGCGGCGTGGAGGTTCCGCGCGCGGCGGTAGAGGCCGAGACCCTCCCACGCCCGGAGGACGTCCTCCTCGGACGCGGCCGCGAGGGCGGCCCCGTCGGGGAAGCGTGCGAGGAACCGCTCGTAGTAAGGGATGCCGGAGGCGACGCGGGTCCTCTGGAGGAGGTACTCCGCCAGCAGGACCCGGTACGGGTCGCGGGTCCGACGCCACGGGAGGTCGCGGTGGGACGCGTCGAACCACGCCAGGAGGCGTCGCACGACGTCGTCCGCGGACGGCCCGCCCACGGCGGGCGATCGTCGGTGCGCATACTTAACGCTCCGCAGGATTAAGCGCCGCGGCGCGATGCGCGTGCCGTGGACGTGCCCCGCGTCGTGAGCGTCGCCGTCCTGACGTCGCGAGGTCGTGTCTTCGTGATGCGGCGGCCGCCCCACGAGCCGCTCCCGGACATGTGGCAGTTCCCCGGAGGGAAGGTGGAGTTCGGGGAGCATCCCTGGGACGCCCTGCGGCGGGAGATCCGCGAGGAGCTGGGGCTGGCCGTCGAGCGCGGCCGCCTCTTCGGAATCTATTCCCACGTGTACGACGTCGAGGGCCTACGCGAGCATTACGTCCTCGTCGCGTACCGGGTGCCCCTCGCGCGGTCCCGCCTGCACGAGGACGCGTCGCGACGCTGGGCGAGCGTGCCCGAACTGCGTCGGTTGCCCATCCTGCCGGGGTCCCGGCCCATCGTCGCGGACCTGTCGCGGCGTGCGAGGTGAGGTCACTTGAAGATCTCGCCCGTCTCCCGGCTCCACAGAAGCAGGTCGAGGGCGGCGACGGAGACCCCGACGTGGTCCGCGAAGCGGCGGACCCTCGCCTCGATCGCGACGTAGCGGCGCGGCGTCAGGGTCGTCGGGACGCGCCCAATGACGCGGTGCCGCACGAGGTTTCGCAGGACGTGACGATCGAGAATCGCAAGGTCCTCGCCGCGGCCGATGTTGCGGAGGAAGTGGCTCGCCTCCTTCATGCCGAGGCCGTCGACCTCGTCGACGAGCCACGCTCGCGCCGCCTCGGGCGACCCGAGCCGGTCGAGCGCCGCGCGGAGGGCCGGTCGGCCGTCCGCGAAGAAACGGTCCCGTGCGCGCACGAGGTACGATGCCTTGTGATTGTGGAACCGCACACGGTGCCGGAGCCAGCGGGCGATCGATCGTTCGTCGGCGGACCAGAGGAGCTTCTCCCTGACCAGACCGCGCACGGCCGCGTCGCTCCCCCTCGCCTTGGTCTGGATCGCGAGGACGCAGAAGCACAGCTCGTGGAAGAGGTCGCGATCCGAACGCCGACCGACCCGGCGGAAGTCGTCGAGGCGGCCACGGATCTCGGGTTCCTTCGAGGCGAACTCCCTCCGGAGATCGTCCACGCCACGGTACGTCGGCGGCACCGCTCACCCCGTCGGACCCGGTCGCGGGGGACACCCACGCGTTCGGGGGACCGACGTCCGAGACACATCCGTCCGGACCCATAAGCTTCGCCTCGCAAGACGCGAGCCGGCGTGACGCGAGGTCATTTCACGCGGCCGAGCCAGGCGAAGAACGCGAGGTACACGACGACCGGCACCACGAGCACCGCCAGGCTCCGGAACTCACGGATCGCCCAGATCGTCCCGAGGAAGACAAGCGTGACGGCGATCGCCCAACCGAATCCCGCTTTCGTCTCCATCGCCCAGGGCATCCACGGAACCTCCTCAGAACACGGCGAAATGGCTCGCGGCGCCCATGAAGAAGAGCATGGGGAACGACATCGC
>JBQTHW010000280.1:0-5990 GCA_052389495.1 Methanobacteriota archaeon
CTCCTCCTCCCCGTCGACGAAGAACCGCACGTTCACCGGGAGGGCGCCGAGCACCTCCCGGACCGCCTGGACGGCAAGGGCCTGCGCGACAACGTTGCCCTTCGTGTCCGCGACGCCCCGCGCGAACAGCTTGCCGTCCCGGACCTCCGGGACGAACGGGTCGGACTTCCACTCCTCAAGCGGGTCGACGGGTTGCACGTCGTAGTGGTTGTACAGGATGATCCACGGGAGGGAAGGGTCGTCCACGATCTCTCCCACGACGCACGCCGGTCCGTCGGCCTCGGACAGCAGCCGGACCTCCGCGCCGACTCCCTCCAGGAGGTCCCGGGTCGCCGCCGCGCCTTCCTCGAACTGCGTGCGATGGGCGGAAATCGTCGCGACGCGCGCGTAGTCCGAGAGGATCCGAACGAATTCGTCGGCGCGTCCGTCGAGGACGGCATAGACCTTTCGCCGCTGCTGCGCGTCGGCCACGAGGGCGCTATCGCGGACGGAGACCTTGAACGTGCCGAACCCCGGGGCGTCTCGCCCCCGCCTCAGCGGCAGGGAGAAAAGGGAAACGGCTCCGCGGGACCGACGGCCCGGCGGAGCTTCGGGCCCGCCTTACGGCGGGGGCATCGAGGGTGGCGCCATCGGGGGCGCCATCATGGGCTGCATCATCGTCGGCTTGAAGACGATGCCGAGGATGCCACCGATCAGCGCCAGGATCCCACCGAGGAGGAACCCGCCACCGAAGAAGAAGCTCACGATCGACAGCACGAGCACGACGACCCCGAGGATTCGCGCGGTCGTGGGCTTCATCAGCATCAGCGCGCCCAGGGCGATGACGACGATCCCGATGACGATGGACGGAAGAGCCAAGGCGACCAGGATCGCGGTCGGGTCCACGGGCGCGCCGAGCCCGCCGAAGATCCCGCCCACAATGCTTGCCAAGGCCAGGACGGCGATCCCAAACAGGAGGATAAACACGCCACCCACGATCGACAGTACTGCCGCTGCTGTTGGCTTTTCTCCCATGCCAAAACCCTCTGGGGTGCACTGCGTTGGGTGATATAATAATTTTCCTCGAATATTTATACGGTCTCCCGGCCCCCTACGCATGGAGGGAGAACGTCCGGTACTCGGCAAGGCAGGGATTTCCACTGGAAATCCGAAGCTCGCCCGACCCGAGGTCCAGGATGATCGAAACGACCGTTTCGTAGCGTTCCGCTTCCCGGAGTGCCGGGTCCGGGTGACGGCAGATCGAGTTCGGGTGGCCTTCGTGGTCCCGCAGGAACGACGCGACGTCCTCGACGCGGACCTTCCGGGCCGACGCACCACGGAGGAGGGCCCGCATCCGGCTCTCACGCAGGAGCGTCGAGGTCCGCTCGGCGAGGAGCGGCTCTCCCACCCCCAGCGCGTCCGCGCAGTGGAAGTGGTTCGCATGGGTCAGGACGCCGTCTTCCGGCTCGATTCGCGCGCTGCCCGCGGGCGACGTCTCGATGTCCACGAGGCGGCCGCCGGCGTCGAGCGCCTGCCCGAGCAGGAAGTTCGCGGAACACGAGGTCGGTTCCTGCCGGACCGCGCGTTCCGCCTCGTCGAGCGTCCGCGCGTGGAGGACCCGCCAGCAGCGCACGTGGAACGGCAGGCCCTTCCGGTCCCACGCATCGCGATCCGAGACGAGCCCATTGATCGCGAGCCCGACGCCGGCCGCGTTCAGGCCGACCTTCGCGCCCACGATGCCGGCCTCCGTGAATCCCAGGAACGCCGGGCCATCTCGGGCCCTCGCCTCGAGGACGATCGGCCGCACGCCGGAAATCCAGTCCCAGTTTTGGGCGAGGAGGAGGCCACCGTTTGCCGTGCGGGACGGGAGCAGTCCGAGTGCCGTGCAACCGCTCGGCAGGGTCGCGGCCTCGTTGCGGCCTCGACGCGAGTACTCGCTGTACACGATCTCGTACCGCACGTTGAGCGCCACGATCTCCTCGAGCGGCACGCCCGAGCCGTCCGAGAGGCCGTGCATCGCCTCCGCGTAGTCCGGCGCATGCTGCCGCACGACGGCCTCGTACGCGCCGGCGCGCTCGAGGATCGCGTCCCGAGCGAGGCCCCATTCCTCCTTGAAGCGCCGGAAGTACAGGTCTCGGTTCGCCCGGACGAGGTCCCTCGCCTGGGCGCCGTGCGCCTCGCCGATCTCCCGAGGCGATCCCGCTGCGCGCACATGGCGGATCTCGTCGGTCAGGCCGCGTCCTCCCATCGGACCTTCGCCTCCGCGGACGCCAGGTAGGCCTCGACGGCCTCGAGCCGCATCTGCGCAAGAATCGGCTCCTTGTGGGTTCGGAATCCCAGCCGTTCGTTGATCGAGAGCATCGCCTCGTTCGACGACGCGTTCCCGGTCCCGATGAACGTCGCCTCGGGGAAGTCCTCGCGGATCCGGAGGAGCATCGCGGCCTTGAGCCACTTGCCAAGCCCCCGGCCGCGGAACTCCTTGCGGACGCCCGTGAGGCCCTGGCCGACCATCGCCTTCGTGTCGTCGTACCGCCACACGTCCGTCAGTCCGGACACCCGGCCGTCCGGCTCCGTCGTGAAGGCCGTGAGGATCGTACCCCGTGCCTCGGCGATGCGCGCCTCGTGGTCCCGAATTTCGCTCGGTCGGAACACGAGGTCCTTGAGCCGGAAGTCGTCGAACGGCTGGTCGTTGAACACCTCCGTGAAGGCCCGGGCGAACTCCTCGACGTCGGCGTCGTCGATTCGGTCGCGGGCCCAACGGAGCTCCGTGTCCGGGGAACGCAGGGGTCCCTCCCTCGCCCACCTCCGGACCATGTCCCAGTCCACGCGATCCAGGTACAGTCGGTTCTCCCGCCGGGCCTGCGCGATCGGCGCATGTATCGTCTTGAGGAACGCCTTGCCGGCGTCCTCCTCGCTCCAGGTCGCGAGGAGGGTCTTGTCGTTCGCGCGCGCGAGCTCCGCGGCGTGCCGCAGGAGGGCGGTCCCGATCCCCTTCCGGCGGTGCGCCTCGACGACCTCGATGCCGAAGAACGCGGAGTCCTTGTTCGGCTCGTACGACGGCGTGCCGGGGCGGAACATCTCGAACTCCAGGAGGCCGACCTGGTCCTCCGGCTTCCCGCGCAGGACGCGCAGCACGGCGAACCGAAGCGAGATGCCCATCGGGTCCTCTCGCCGCATGAGAGCCTCCGCAGCATCGTCGCCGATCAGGGGATCGTCCGGGTCCCGCTCCGCGTGACGTTTCCGCCGGAACGAGTGGAACCGTTCCCACTCCTCCCGGGTGGCCGTCCTCGGGTCGAACGGCGCGAGCCGCATGCCCATGAACCAACCTCTACGTGCCTACGCTGCTTGAGGCTTTCGAAGGGCCGCGACGGGGTGTGAGAGGTGCTCCCGACGGGGAGCAGGCTTACGCGGGTTTCCTCCCAGGGGATCCTGTCCTAGGACAGGTATGGGGCAGCCGTTCCGTGGCATCTGCGGCTGGTGGGACTCGGGGCCTGCATCACCTAGATCGCCGCGAGGGCACCACTCTCGGTCCAAGCCTCACAACCTTCGGTCGGGGCATTCCCTCTGAAGGACTAAGTAACCCGCCGTCATCCGACCGAAGGGAACGAGAACGCAATGAAGACGATGGTCCGATACAAGTATGGGCCACCTGAGGTTCTCTCCCTCCAAGACATCGAGAAGCCGGCCGTCAAGGACGACCACGCGCCGGTCCGCGTTCACGCGGCCTCCGTCAATGCAGGTGACTGGCATGTCATGAGAGGCCGGCCGTCCATCATGCGCGTGATGGGGTACGGCCTGCTCAAACCCAAGAACATTGTTCTGGGAGGGGACCTGGCGGGGCGCGTCGAGGCGGTAGGCAGAAAGGTGACCGAGTTCCAACCCGGCGATGAAGTCTTCGGAATGAGCATACGGACCTTTGCCGAATATGTCTCCGCTCGCAACGTTGGCATCGTCCTGAAGCCAGCCAAGATGACGTTCGAGCAGGCCGCCGCAGTACCTGTGGCGGCGACCACTGCCCCGCAGGGACTGCGTGACAAGGGACAGATTCGGCCTGGGCAGAAGGTCTTGATCAACGGTGCGTCGGGAGGCGTGGGTACGTTTGCCGTGCAGATCGCCAAGTCGTTCGTAGCGGACGTGACTGGCGTGTGCAGCCCGAGGAACGTGGACATGGTCCGATCGATCGGTGCAGACCGGGTCATCGATTACACCCGGGAGGACTTCACCCGAGATGGGCAGCATCATGACCTGATATTCGACGTGGCAGGGAACCATTCATTGTCCGATTGCAGGCGAGCGCTCAGTCCGGATGGGACTCTCGTATTGGCCGGACAATCAGCCCGAGAGAAGCCATCGATTCTTCCGTTTCTCATGACCCCGGTGTTGTCACGCTTCATGAGGCAGAAGCCGGTTACGTTTATCACAAAGCACAGCAAACAGGACCTGATTGCTCTGAAGGAACTCATGGAAGCCGGGAAGGTCACGCCGATCATTGACCGGCTCTATCCGTTGCGCGAGGTTCCTGAGGCGATCCGGTATCTCGGAGAGGGACACCCTCGCGCACAGGTCGTCATCACCGTATAATGTCACTAGAAGCCGAACGGGCGCCGAACCGGTTGGATGGGTTGAGGGGAGCAGACCCACGTGGAAGTGCTCCCGGCAGGACCTGCTCCCGGCAGTACCCGACCTGCGTTGGAAGGGGGGGCGGCTTCTCGCCATCAGCCCCGGTACGCCTTGTCGAGGCCTGCGATGTCGATTTTTGTCATCTTGAGCATCGCCTGCATGGCGCGCCGCGCGACCTCGGTGTCCTTGTGGCCCAGAAGCTCCGTGAGCCGCGTAGGGATGATCTGCCACGAGAGACCGAACTTGTCGACGAGCCAGCCGCACATGCTTTTCTGACCGCCCTTGGACAGCGTCTCCCAGAGGTAGTCCACGTCCTTCTGGCTCTTGACGCTCACGAACATCGAGAAGGCCGGAGAGAGGTTGTACGTGGGGCCACCGTTGAGTGCGTAGAATTCCCGCCCCGCGAGGTTGAATTCGACGGACATAGGGCTCGCGCTCAGAATCCGCGAGCCCTTGAAGATGGAGACGTAGAAGCGCGCGGCCTCCTCCGCGTTATCGTCGAACCAGAGAAAGGGCGTGATGCCTTCGACGGCAATTTTGGTCGGCCTCTTGGCGGCGCTCGCGCGCGGCTTGATGACGGCCCTGGTTGCCACGATCATTCCTCCTTGGCCTTGCCTGGAGCCCGGACGCCTCCGCGGGAGATATGACTTCTGCCATCATATGATGACTCCCGGCGCCGGCCCAAACCGGTTCGTGGCGGAGCCCCCAGTAGACCCGGCTTAGGGGGCGTTACAGTCGCGCTATCAAATCGAGCGGTAGTGTTTAGCATGCCTCCCGTTCCTCCGTGCGGCCTGCCCATCCTTCAGCCTGGCCGTGTCTTCGGCCCCCCGGCGCATCGCCCTTTCTCACTTCTTCTTGGTTTCACTTCCCAGATTTTCTTTCGCCCTGTACCTCGCGATCACTCGGATCAGCTTCACAGGAACCGGTTCATCGAGAGAAAATCGGACGGTGCCCTTCTTCGATCCTTCGTACAGCGAAAGTTCTTTCCGAAAGGTCTTCAAGACACCCGGAGTGACGGCGAACAACGAGTAGTGGTTTTTGAAGGCGGAGAAGTAGAGCAGTCGCCCATGGAATCTGTAGGCAGGCATCTGATAACTGATGTACTCCTCGGCCTCCGGTACGGCCTCCCGGATGGCCCGCCTCACCGTCTCCATCGTGGCTCGAACCTCCTTCGGGAGACTTCCGATGTATTCGTCGACGCTCCTGAAGTCCGTCCTAGCCATTCCATCCACTCGGCTCGTTACGTCAAGGGAAATGCGCTCATGCCTTTGTGAAGATTGCGGCCATCTTGTCCAGGCACTGCTCCAGGCCCAGTTTGGACATCTCCATCATCTGGCCAACCGTCCAGCCGTATTCCGTGACCGTAACCTCCGTGTTCCCATCGCCCAGGT
>JBQTHW010000281.1:0-1771 GCA_052389495.1 Methanobacteriota archaeon
CGCGGCAGCGGCCTCCGGGCGCTCGATCGGCGTACCTCCGAGCGGAGGGACCTCCGCGGACGGGGCTTCCGTCGTCGGTCCGCCCATCGCATTCACGACGCCCCCCGCGCGCGCCTCGCTCGGCGGCGGCTCGAGGATCGCCGCCCGCAGCCGGTACTCCGCCGCGAGGTGCGGAGGGAGCCACTCACGAGACGCGAGGTAGCGGTACAGCGCGGCCATGGCCGGCTTCGCCTCGTCGGACCCGGCGAGACCGCGGCGGGCCCTCCCGAGGAACCCGTGGAGGATGTCCGCGTCCCCCGCGCTCACGACGGCGCGGGCGTGGGCGTCGAGGCCGAGCAGGCCTACGAGCCGGATCGCGTCACGGTCTGTCGGCTCACGACGCGACGTGCGCCACTCCGTCCGGCCCGGGTCGACGGAGACGAGGGCGACCTCCCGCGGCCCGACGGCGTCGAGGAGGGACGGCCCGGGAAGGAGGGCGGGGTCGAGCCACAGAGGGTGGTACGCGACGAGGTAGTCGAGGCACGCGGGGCACAGAGGGTCGCGACTCGCGGCGCCGCAGCGCAGGCAGCGCGAGGGGGGCACGGCACGTCGCATGGAGAGGAGGGTGTATAAATCATGCTTGGCGAAAGTCAGGGCGCCCGCGGAAGGTACTTTGCCTGAGACGCCCTGCGGACCCCGTTGAGCGTCCACGGCCTGATCCTGCTCGTCGCGGCGTACGTCGTGGCGATCGCGGCCCCGCTCATCCTCCTGCCGTGGGCCCTCGACCGGCGCGGTCTCCTCCCGTACAATTCGGTCAGGTCCCGGCTCCTCTCGTGGCTGTCGTTCGCCGTCCTGGTCGCGGCGATTTCGGCGCTCGCCGGCGCGAGGTTCCCGTGGGATCCGTGGTCGAGCGTCGGCTTCATCGCGTTCGTCGCCTTCGCCGCCTGGTGGGACATCCGCGACATGCGGCTGCGACGGATCCCTCAGGGCCGGCATCCGGGGACGTGAGGACGACTTCGGTCCCGAATGGCTGAGGATGCACATGACGACGGACATCCGGATGCGGCGCGCGAAGAAGACGGACCTCCCGACGATCTGGAAGGCGACCCTGCAGACGGTGTGGGACGACGCTCCGACGGACGAGCGCCAGCGCCTCGACCGCGCGGCCTGGGAGCGGCACTTCCGGAAGAAGATCGAGCCGTACGTCGACAGAGGGCGCACGGAAGCGTGGATCGCCGAGGACGCGTCGGGCGCATTCCTCGGGTACGTCCTGCTCGGGCCCGGCGGCGGCTTCCTGACGCCGGAGGAGCACGGCTTCGTGTACGACGTGTGGGTCGCACCGGCCCACCGCGGACGAGGCGTCGGACGGCATCTCGTGTCGTGGGCGGTCGACTGGGCGCGGGGCCGAGGCTACCGGAAGATCAAACTTGAGGTCGCGGCAACGAACGCGGCGGCGCGTCGGATCTACGAACGGTTCGGCTTCCGCGACGAGCGCCACCACATGGGGCTGCCCCTCGACGCGTCGACGGAAATCGCACGTCGGAAAGAAGACCAAAGGGTTAAATAACGACGGCATACTCGTAGGATTTCACAAGGTGTCTCGTATGTTCCAGGTCACCCTGTCCGAGTCCGCGGCGAGCAAACTCCGCGAACTGATCGCGAAGAACGGCACGCTCGAGGACACGTACCTCCGCATGTACGTAGCGGGCGGCGGATGCTCCGGCTTCAAGTATGGACTCGCGCTGGACAACAAGCTCCACGAGGGCGACCAGGTCGTCCAGGCGAACGGGAT
>JBQTHW010000282.1:0-3507 GCA_052389495.1 Methanobacteriota archaeon
TGTCGTGCCCACGTGAGCCGGCGAGCCGAAGCCCTTTATACCCAGCCCGGCAATGCAATCGGTCCCTTGGGGGAGTGTCCATGGCGAGAGCTCTCTGGAGCGGCGCGATCGCGTTCGGCCTCGTGAACATCCCGGTGAAGCTCTTCGCGGCGTCGGAGACGAAGGACCTGTCCTTCACGACGCTTCACGCGGAGTGCAAGACGCCTCTCAAGAGGCCGTATGTCTGCCCCACGCACAACGCGCCCGTCGAGTCGAAGGAGATGGTCAAGGGGTACGAGTTCTCGAAGGGACAGTTCGTCCTTGTGACGGAGGAGGAGCTCGAGAACGTTCCCATCGAGACGACCAAGGCGATCGAGGTGTCCGGTTTCGTGGAGGCGTCGGAGATCTCTCCGTTGCTGCGGGAACGGAACTACTACCTCGCGCCGGTCGAGCTGAGCGTGAAGCCGTTCGAACTGTTCCGGCAAGCCCTCCTGAGGACCGGCAAGGTCGCGGTCGCACGCGCGATCCTATGGAAGAAGGAGCAGCTCGTGACGATCGGCCCCCAGGATGGTGGCCTCGTCCTCACGACCCTCCTGTACCAGGATGAACTCAAGGGGCGACCGGACGTCCCTGCGACGCAGCCCGTTGTCGTGACGGACGACGAGGTGAACCTGGCCCTGCAGCTCGTCCAGGCCCTCACGACGGAGCTCGACCTGTCGAAGTTCAAGGACCGCTACCGGGAGGCCCTCGTCCAGCTCATCCAGGCGAAGGTCGAAGGCAAGGAGATCCCCGTCGTCACGAGACCAGAAGCGAAGCCTACGCAGGACCTCATGGCGGCATTGAAGGCGAGCCTGGCGGCTGCGAAGGCAAGCTGACCCCGATGGTCGTCGCCGCGGACCCGTACCGACTCATGCTCAAGCCGATGCTCGCAGAGCTGGGCCGGGAGCCGTTCGACTCGCCGGACCACTTCTTCGAAGTGAAGTGGGACGGGACGCGGGCCCTGTGCTTCGTCCGGGGAGGCGTCCACCGGTTCCAGAACCGCCGCCTGAGCGACATCACGAAGCGGTACCCTGAGCTCGTCGTCCGCACGACGCGGGACGCGATCCTGGACGGGGAGATCGTCGTGATGAACGGCGGGATCCCGAGCTTCCAGAAACTCCAGGAGCGCGAGCACACGGGCGACGCCCTTCGGATCGAGTACCTCGCGAAGCGCATCCCCGCGACGTACGTCGTGTTCGACGTCCTGTACATCGAGGGCCGCGAGGTCATGTCGCGGCCCCTCGTGGAACGGAAGGCCCTCCTGCGCGAGACGCTCGTGGAGTCGGACCGGGTCGTCCTGAGCGAGCACGTCGAGCGGACGGGCGTCGCGTTTTTCCACGCGGTCGTCGACCGGGGCCTCGAGGGAATTCTCGCGAAGCGCCGGACGTCGCGCTACCGCCTCGGGAAGCGGAGCAAGGACTGGATCAAGATCAAGAAGTCCCAGGCCCAGGATTGCGTAATCGCCGGGGTGTCGGAGGGGACGGGCGAGCGGGCGACGACGTTCGGCGCGCTCATCCTCGGGGCGTACCACGAGGGCGAGCTCGTCTACCTCGGCCGTGCGGGGACGGGATTCGACGAGCCGACCCGGGCCCACATCCTCGAACGGCTCAAGCCCCTCGCGACGCCATCCTGCCCGTTCCGCGAGGTCCCTGAGATGGAGATCCCCGTGGCCTTCTGGACGGAGCCGAGACTCGTGTGCGAGGTCCGGTTCCTCGAGTTCTCTCACGAGCGGCACTTCCGGGCGCCCACGTTCGGGCGGATGCGGGACGACAAGGCGCCCCGCGACTGCGTCGTCGTCTTTGAGCGCCCGCGGAAGGGATGAAACCTTGATGGCGGGAGGGGCCATCCGACCCGCGTGGTCGAGGTGGACCTCGCGCGGGCCCTCGCGAGCCCAGGGACGCGCACGCGCGGGGTCCTCCGCGAGGCGGAGGGTCTCCCCGTCGCCGTCGTGACGGGGAAACGCCCCGGCCCGACCGCTTGGGTCAACGCGTCGATCCACGGCGACGAGTACCTCGGTCCGTCGACCGTCGCGCACTTCCTGGAGGGCCTCGCACCCGACGAGGTGAGAGGTCGGCTCATCCTTACACCTATCCTGAACGGCGGTGCCTTCCGTGCGATGGACCGCGCGGACCCTGCGGACGGCATCGATTGGAACCGGATGTGGGGCGCCGGGGACGTCCCGCCGCGGCCCGCACGGCTGCGCGACGTCCTCGCGGAGGAGATCCTCGCGCGGTCCGACACGCTCGTCGACCTGCACAGCGGCGGAAGTCGCTTCCTGCAGGAGTCCTTCGCCGTGTTTCACAGGACGGGGGGACGCCTCGACGCCGTAGGCGCCGCGATGGCGAAGGCCGCCGGACTGCCGCTCGTGTGGGCCCACCCCGGGTCGATTCTCGAGACGAGTCTCATCGCGGCGGCAGCTCGGGACGGCCGCGCGGCGGCGCTGCTCGAGATTGGCGGCGAGGGCAAGGCGGAGGAGCCCGACACTACCCGGATGGTTCGCGCTCTCCGAGGGACGCTACGGGCAGCGGGCGTGCTCTCCGGGAGGCCGCGGTACCTTGCGACGTATCGCGTCGTGGAAGGTTTCGCGGTCGTCCGGAACCGCGTCGCGGGCTTGTGGCGGAGGGCCGTCGAGCCCGGGGCGGACGTCCGGGCGGGTCAGGCCCTCGGCCGGGTCACGGACGCGTTCGGAGACGTCCTCGAAACGGTCGAGAGCGTCGGGGACGGGGTCGTGCTCGGGGTGTGCACGTACGGGTTCGTGCCGCGCGAGGACTACGTCGCCGAGATCGGCCTCTCCGTCCGCCGGGAGGGGCCTCCGGGACGCATCACGGGGGAAACGGTTCCGGAGGACCGCCGGGCCCGGGCGGGATCGGCGGGAAGTCCGGCTCGTAGGGCTCCCAGGGGTCCGGGTCCCTAGAAGGGTCGGGTCCCGAGGCGCGTGGGGATGCGTGTCCGTCGACCACCGCGTTCCACCTCCAGTTCGATTGAGTCATCGATCTTGTGCTCTCGCAGCGCCTCGAGCAGGTCGCCCACCCCGTCGAGGGGCCGTCCGTCGAGGGCGACGAGGACGTCGCCGACACGGAGGCCCGCCGCCTCCGCGGGCCCCTTCGGCGTCACCTCGACGAGGAAGACACCTCGCGAGGACCCGAGCCCGTAGTGGTACGCGATCCTCCGGTCCACGTCGTATCCGACGATTCCGAGCCACGGCCGAGGCACGTGCCCGTGGAGGAGAATGTCCTTCGCCACCGCGAGGGCGCGGTTCGTCGGGATCGCGAAGCTCATGCCCTCCGCGTACGGGATTGTCACGTTGTTGATGCCGACGACGCGGCCCTCGAGGTCGACGAGAGGCCCGCCGCTGCTTCCGGGGTTCACCGCCGCGTCCGTCTGGATCATCGGCAGGCCGTCGTTCCCGCGGACCTGCAACGTCCTCCGGAGGGAACTCACGACACCCGCCGTGACGGTGGGGCCGCCCGCGAGGCCGAGCGGGTTCCC
>JBQTHW010000283.1:0-2680 GCA_052389495.1 Methanobacteriota archaeon
CCGCCGGCCTGACGAAGGTCCAGGAAGTGTTCGGCTAGATGGCGTCCGCGTACGACATGTACCAGGAGCAGATCCTGGACCACTACAGGCGGCCGAGGAACAAGGTCGTCCTGGAGCCCGCGAGCCACCACGCGAAGGAATCGAACCCACTGTGCGGGGACGAGATCGCCCTGTACCTGCTCGTGGACGGCGCGGACCGCATCGCCGACGTCCGGTTCGACGGCCAGGGATGCGCGATCAGCCTCGCGAGTGCGTCGATGCTGACCGTCATCCTGAAGGGCAAGGCGGTCCGCGAGGCGGAGGCGCTCGACCGGGAGGCCGTCCTGGCGTCCCTGGGCATCCCGCTCAGCGCCGTCCGGACGAAGTGCGCGCTCCTGTCGTGGCACGTCCTCCGGAAGGCGCTCGGCGCCCCGACGGCGGACGCCTGAGGGCGTGCGGCGGAGGCTTGCATGTCGCTCCCGCGCAAGGACACGAAGGCGTCGCGCGTCGTGGACCTCGTCGGGAACACGCCCCTCCTGCGCCTCGACCGCATCGCCGCGGACGTCGTGCCGAGCGTCGAGATCTACGCAAAGGCGGAGTGGGACAACCCCGGCGGGAGCGTGAAGGATCGACCCGCCCTGTGGATGCTCCGGGCGGCCGAGAAGGCCGGCCTGACGGCGGACCGGATCGTCCTCGACGCAACATCCGGCAACACGGGGATTGCGATCGCGATGCTCGGCGCCGCGGAGGGCTACCGCGTCGCCCTGTGCGTGCCGTCGAACATCAGCCAGGAGCGCCGGCGCATCCTCCACGCGTACGGGGCCGAACTCGTGCTCACGCCGGCGGCGGAGGGCACGGACGGAGCCCAGCGCGTCGCGAGGTCCCTCGTGGCCTCGGAGCCGGATCGGTACTGGTATCTCGACCAGTACAACAATGAGGCGAACTGGCGCGCCCATTTCGATTCGACGGGGCCGGAGATCCTCGGTCAGACGCGCGGCCGGATCACGCATTTCGTCGCGTGCCTCGGCACGACGGGCACGTTCGTCGGCGTGGGTCGCTACCTTCGGAAGGCGAACCCTGCGATCCGTCTCGTCGCGGTCGAGCCCGCCGAGCCGTTCCACGGGATCGAGGGCGTGAAGCACCTTGGCTCCTCCCTCGTTCCGGGCATCTGGGACGCCACGCTGGCGGACGAGCACATGGCCGTGGCCACGGAGGACGCGCAGGCCGTGGCGCGCCGCCTCGCGCGGGAGGAAGGCTACCTCGTCGGCACGTCGAGCGGAGCCGCCCTCGACGCGACCCTGCGCCTTGCAGAGCGGATTCGCGAAGGCGTCATCGTGACGGTCTTCCCCGATGCGGGCGACAAGTACGTGAACGAGAGGTACTGGGAGGAAGCCCCGTGACGCTCCTCCTCACGCCGCGCCAGGTCCGCGCGATCGAGGATCACGCGCGCGAGGCGTTCCCGGAGGAGTGCTGCGGCTTCCTGCTCGGCCGGCCGGGCGAGAGCAAGGAGGTCGACGAGGTCGAGCGGACGCGGAACGTCGTCGAGACGAACCGCGAGCGGCGCTACGTGATCGAGCCGCGCGACATCCTCCGCGTCGACCGAGCGGCCCGCGGCGCGGGACGGGAGATCCTCGGGTTCTACCACAGCCATCCGAACCATCCCGCCCGGCCGTCGCCGTTCGACGAGTCCCACGCCGCCTGGCCCGGCTATTCCTACGTCATCCTGAGCATCGTCGATGGGAGTCCGAACGACCTCCGCTCGTGGGTCCTCGAGAAGGAAGGCGGCCCGTTCCGTGCGGAAACCCTAAGTATCACAGCGGAGTAGGAGCGGGTACGATGGCCTCCACGGTGAGGATCGTGATCCCGACGCCCCTCCGGCAATACGTCGAGAACCAGGACGTCGTCGAGATCGCGGCGAGCGACGTCCGCGGCGCGATCGGCTCGCTCGTCGGCCGGTACGACCAGCTCCGTCGCCACCTGTACGCCGACGACGGCCGCCTGCGGAACTTCGTGAACATCTACGTGAACGAGGAGGACATCCGCTACCTCCAGAAGGAGGCGACGCCCCTGAAGGCGGGCGACACGATCTCGATCATCCCGAGCATCGCGGGCGGCGCGTTCAGCGCGATGGACCTCCTCGCGTCACGGCGCAAGGACGGTCTGTCGCCGCAGGAGATCAAGCGATACTCGCGTCACCTGATCCTCCCCGAGGTCGGGATGCAGGGGCAGATCCGACTCAAGCAGTCGTCGGCCCTGATCGTCGGCGCCGGCGGACTCGGCAACCCGCTCGCGCAGTACCTCGCCGCCGCGGGCGTGGGCCGCATCGGCGTCGTCGACTTCGACGTCGTCGACCTGACGAACCTGCAGCGGCAGGTCCTGTACGGGACGGCGGACGTCGGGAAGCCGAAACTGCAGGTGCTCAAGGAGCGCCTCCAGGCGATCAACCCGAACGTCGACGTGCAGACGTACGACACGCGCCTGACGTCGGAGAACGCGCTCGACATCCTGAAGGACTACGATGTCGTCATCGACGGGACGGACAACTTCCCCACCCGGTACCTCGTGAACGACGCATCCGTGCTCCTCGGCAAGCCGAACGTCTACGGCTCGATCTTCCGGTTCGAGGGACAGGCCAGCGTCTTCTGGGCCGCGAAGGGTCCGTGCTACCGATGCCTGTACGCGGAACCCCCGCCGCCGGGCC
>JBQTHW010000284.1:0-1578 GCA_052389495.1 Methanobacteriota archaeon
TCGCATTCCCATCCCAACGGATGTAACACCCTTCAGTGCAATATTTCAACCTTTAGAGGAGCCTCGACACAAGGGTCAAGTGCCTGGTGACAATCGCTCACCCAACCGTCACTGCTGAAGCTGGGTCGAGTGAGAGCAAGAGCAATGGTTCACCCGAATTATCCCTCGGTTGGAGGTTACGCCATCCGCGGAGAACGGCATGAGTCGCCGGGCTCCTCTGCCGGCATCTCCGGGCTGACGACTGCTGCGAGGGTGGGAGTTCGTAGAACCGAAAAGGCTAAGCCCGACCATGTCACTGCGTCACGCGGGCGTCAGTGCAATCGGCACTTGGCCCGGGGTTCGCGCCGGATTCGGCTGGCGGGCGCTGACGGGGGGATTGGCACGCGTTTGGCGAAGGAAATCGTGGAGCGGTTTGCGTCAGGCCTGGAGGGGGAGCTCATCCGCGAGGACGGCCCTGCGTACGAGGAGACTCGCAAGATCTGGAACGCGATGATCGATCGCAGGCCCGCCATGTTTGTGCGGTGTCGGGGAACGGAGGACATCGTACGAGCGCTCACCTTCGCAAGGGACCACGGGATTCCGCTGTCGGTCCGGACCGGTGGACACAATGTATCCGGGAGTGCTATTTGTGACGACGGCTTGGTCATCGATCTCACGCCCATGAAGGAGATCCGCGTCGATCCGGAGCGTCGCGTGGCCACCGCGCAAGGGGGCGTCACGCTAAAGGCGTTCGATCTCAAGACCCAGGAGTTCGGCCTTGCGACGACCGGCGGCATTGTCTCGAACACGGGCCTCGCAGGCCTCACCCTCGGCGGCGGCCTCGGGTATCTCATGCGCAAACACGGTCTCGCGTGCGACAACCTCCTCGGGGTCGAGATTGTCACGGCCGATGGCCGCGTCCTGAAAGCCAACGCAGAGGAGAACGCCGACCTTTTCTGGGCGGTCCGCGGCGGCGGGGCCAATTTCGGCGTCGTCACCTCGTTCGAGTTCCGACTCTATCCCGTGGGGAAGATTCTCTATGGCCCCGTGCTTCACCCGCTCGAACGCGCCCGCGACGTTCTGCGGTTCTACCGCAAGTTCATGGAGGGAGCACCAGATGAACTCCAAGCGTACGCGGGCTGTCTGAGGACCCCCGACGGAGCACCGGTAGTCGCCATCGTCGCCGCGTACATCGGACCGAGCGAGGAGGGGGAACGGATCCTAAGGCCCTTGAGGGAGTTCGGGCCACCCTTGGCCGATCAGATTCAGCCGACAGCCTACGTGGACCATCGCGCCCTCTTCGACGCCTACTATCCGTCGGGACTCCGCAACTATTGGAAGTCGAGCTTCCTGAAGGAGTTGAGCGACGGGGCCATCGAGACGATGGTCCGTCACTTCGAGCGAGCACCTTCACCCCTCCCGGCCGTGGCCCTCGAGCCTCTCGGGGGCGCGGTGGCTCGCGTCGGAAGGGACGAGACGGCGTTCGACCACCGCGACGCATGGTCGACCGTCATCATCACCGACGCCTGGAAGGACCCTGCTGAGGACGAGATGCACCGGGCTTGGGTCCGGGGGCTCTGGCAGGATCTGCAGCCGTAC
>JBQTHW010000285.1:0-3513 GCA_052389495.1 Methanobacteriota archaeon
TGCGTGCACCGACGGGCTTCCGGCTCGCTCGCCGACGCCCGCTCGAAAATCCGTTCGGAGCGCAACCTTTACGTCACGGACCCGGCATGCCGCCCCCCGCCAGAAGGGATGAGTCGATGCACGCCCACGGTCATCGCCTGAGCGCAGCCCTCGCCACGACCGTCGCCGTCCTCGCGACGTTCGGCGTCCTCCTCGCCGGCGCACCGGCCGGGGCGACGCACGACGCGACCGCGTGGAGCTTCTACACGACGGCCGGGGGCGGCGGCGTCGGCGACGCGAACCACCAGCAGTTCCCGTCCGTGCTCACGGACCGCGCCGGCTTCGTGTACGTGTTCTACCACGACTGGAACCAGCCCACGGGGAACTCGAACGTGTACGTCACGAATATTACGACAGGCGGACCCTTCGGGCTTCCGCAGATCGTCTTCAACCGGCTCGTGAACCCGACCCTCCCGAACGCCGTGCGCCGGACGAACGCCTTCGGCGTGAACTGGCCGCCGGCGGCCGCGATGGACCACAGCGGGAACCTGTAC
This sequence comes from Methanobacteriota archaeon, assembly GCA_052389495.1. Lineage (GTDB taxonomy): Archaea > Thermoplasmatota > Thermoplasmata > RBG-16-68-12 > RBG-16-68-12 > RBG-16-68-12. The sequence goes on from JBQTHW010000285.1 coordinate 534, forward strand.
GTCGCCTGGAGTCACACAGGCCTCGATGTGTACGTGAGCAAGTCCTCGGACGGGGGGAACGCGTGGGGCGCTTCCGTCATGGTGAGCAACCCGGCGAACAACAACTACGCCCCCGCCGTCACCGTGACGACGGACGACGACGTCTGGGTCGCGTGGTACGAGGTCGAGCCTTCGACGGGCCGCGCGAACGTGACGATCGCGCGGAGCACGGACCTCGGCGCGACGTTCGGCTCCCCGGTCGACGCCACGGGACCGTTCCCCGGGACCGCCGTGCTCCGGTGGCACGACCTCGCCTCCGACGCCGCGGGCCGCGTCTACGTCGCGTACATGTCCGACGTCATCGGGGCCGAGGCCCACGTCAACCTCACGTGGTCCGACGACGGCGTCACGTGGTCCGCCCCCTCTCGTGTGGACGGCGCGACGTGGGCCGGCTACCCGAAGCTCACGGTCGACGCACAGGATCGCCTCCACATGGGCTGGTTCGACCAGCGCTCCACCCCGTCCGGCAGCCTCACGTTCTGGTACCGGCGGTCCGACGATCGGGGTGCGACGTGGACCCTCGAGGTGCCCGTGAACCAAGGGACGACCTCCATCTCGAACGTCATCGCGGACATCGCCGTGTACGCCGACGTGACGGTGTTCGGCTGGAACGGGAATCTCGGCGGGTCCGGCATGGGGTACGGCCTCAGCGCGGACGGCGGGGACCTCTGGTACCCCGAGGCGTTCGCGGACCCGCGGGTCGGCGGCCTGGCCCCGACGATCGACGCGGACGAGAACGGGACGTTCTACGCGGCGTTCTACCACTGGAACGAGTTCCTGAACAACTACGACGTCGGGATGATGTTCTACGACGCGCCGCCCTCCGAACCCGTGATCACGTTCATCGTCCGAGGGGCGACGAGCCTGACCGTCCAGTGGACCGCCTCGCCGGAGCCCGACGTCTCGATGTACCGCCTATGGCGCAGCCAGGACGGGTCGTCGTACGCCCTCGTGGCGAGCGTCGCCGCGAGCACGACGAGCTACCAGGACGCAGGCTTGGCGCCGGGCACGTACTGGTACCGCGTGACGGCGGCGGACTGGCGCGGCACGTCGAGCCATCCGTCCGTGCCCGTCGCCTCGACGGTCGGGATGACGGTCGACGAGCGGTTCGACGCGGTCCAGGCTCAGATCGACGCCCTCGAGGCGGCCCTCGCCTTGGCGCAAGGCGACATCGACGGCCTCCTGACGAACGTCGACGACCTGACGCGTCTCGTCGGCGTCGTGCGCTCCGAGCAGGCGACCGCCGCGATGTCGACCCTCATCCTGATCCTCCTCGTGATCGTCCTGATCCTGCTCATCCTGCTCCTCGTCCGGAGCCGACGGCCCGGGCCGCCGCAGGCGATGCCTCCGACCGCGTCGCCCCCGGGGCAGGGGCCGCCGTCCGCGAGGGAGCCCCCGAGGCCGCCCGAGGGGTCGGACGTCGACGACCTGTGACCCGGGACACCGCCGTCGGAGGGCCCGCGAAGGCCCTCCCCTTCCTCCTTTTCAGGTCGGCGGCAGGGAGGCCGTCCCCGGTTTCGTGCGGAAGTACGCGAGGGTCCTCTCGAGCCCTTCTCGGAGGGAGGTGCGGGGCGCGAATCCGAGGACGTCGATCGCCTTTTCCATGTCCGCCCTCGAATGGCGGACGTCGCCCGCCCGCGCGTCCTTGCGGACCGCCTTGACGGGCGTCACGGTGATGTCGGACAGGGCGCGGGCGACGTCGTTCACGCTGATCGCGGCGCCCGAGCCCACGTTGAACGTCTGCCCCGCGACGGGCCGGTCCGCGGCGAGCTCGAGGGCCTCCGCCGCGTCCGCGACGTAGAGGAAGTCGCGCGTCTGCTCCCCATCCCCGAAGATTTCAAGCGCGCGGTCGGCAGCGATCGCGTCGCAGAACCGAGCGATCACGCCCGCGTAGGACGACGTCGGGTCCTGCCGGGGTCCGTACGCGTTGAAGATCCGGAGGACCACGGTCTCCAGCCCCTTGAGCTGGGACACCTCCTCGCACGCGAATTCCCCGACCATCTTCGTCGTGGCGTACGGCGAGGCCGGGGCGGGGCGCATCGTCTCGACCTTCGGGTTCGCCTCGACGTTCCCGTACACGGCGGCGCTCGACACGAACACGAACCGGCCGACGCCGGCGTCGACGGCGGCCTTGAGCACGTTGAGCGTCCCCTCGACGTTCGCCCGCCAGTAGGCCTCCGGCTTCTCGACGCTCTCCGCGACGCTCGTCTTCGCGGCGAGGTGGTACGCGACCTCCGCGCCCTTCATCGCCGCCGCGACGTCGGCGGGCTGGAGGACGGACCCCTTGTGGACGTGGACCTCCTCGTGGGCGTCCTGGAGGTTGCGGATCGAGCCCGTCGAGAGGTCGTCGAGCACGGCGACGGTGTTCCGCGCGCTCAGGCGCTCGACGAGGTGGGACCCGATGAAACCCGCGCCTCCCGTCACGAGGACCCGGCGTCCCTGCATGGGCCCGCGCGCGACGGAACGCCCGATTATAATGGTTCCGGTCGTCGGCCCGGAGGACCGTCGAACGCGGGCCTCAGGCCGTGAAGTCGTCCCGCCACGCGCTCGCCTCGTGCGCCATCCGGACGGCCAGGTCGAAGTTGTGCGTCGAGATCTCCTCCACGTTCACGCCGAGGGGGACGCGATGCGGCGAGCCGTCCACGGCATCCCGGATCCGGGACCCGACGGAGCGCGCCAGGACGATCGATTCGTCGCCCCCGCCGCCGGCCAGGAGCGTACGCTCGACGTCGCTCGGGATCGCCGCCCCGAGCCAGGTGAGGAGCTCGATGTCCGCGCGGTCTTGGACGGGCGTGAAGCTCAACAGGACCGTCGCCGCCGGCACGCCCGCCACCGAGCACGCGTCCCCGTACGCTCGAATCACGGACGCGGCCGGTTCGGCCTGGAACAGGACCTGCGTCGTGAAGAAGCGACAGCCCGCCGCGGTCTTTCGCAGCATCCG
>JBQTHW010000286.1:0-1573 GCA_052389495.1 Methanobacteriota archaeon
ACCGACCACCCCGCACGAGCGCACCTCGTCCGTGGCGGTTGGGCGCCTGTTCTGCCCGCACGCGCGGCTCGCGGCGCTCGGCCGCAGCGGCCGGACGTTGTACTTCCGATGCGGGGGCTGCGGCCGGGTGTTCATCGAGCAGGACGACCGCGTGTGGACTCTGCGCCGCTCCGCCGGCGCGTAGACCAATATCCGCCCGAGGGTTCACCAAGCGAGGCGCTCGAGCTCCCGCTCCTCCTTCGTCTTCTTGCGGAACTGGCGGTAGTGGTCCCGGCACAGGTGGCTCCGGCGGGCGTCCCCTGCCAGGGAGAGTTCGGGGAGGACCTCCTTCACCTTCCTCGACGGGAGGGATCGAGCCGCCTCCTTCCCGCACCCGGCGACCGCACACACGTCCTCGGGGGCCATCGTCGGCGCGATGACTCCGGCGCTATAAGTACGTGACCCGCGGGGGCCGTACCGGGAGGAAACGAGGCTTGCGAGGGGGCTGTCGACGGCTGTTCCATAAAGTATAAGGATGGTCGCATCCTTGAAAACACCGCGATGCTCCCCCCGATGCGCCGCGCGAATCCCTCCGGGAGCGCCGACCCGGGCCGCGGCCCGACGACGCCCGCCCACGGTCGCACGCGGTGATCGCATGATGGAAGGCCGCGAGCTCGAGAGCCGCCGTCGGATTTACGACTTCCTCGTCGCGAACCCGGGCGTCCACCTGCGGAGGATCGGCCAGAACCTCGGCATGTCGACGGGCATGCTGTCGTACCACCTCGGGGTCCTCGAGCGACGCGGCGTGCTGAAGTCCGAGGAGCTCGGCCACCGGAAGCGGTACTTCATCGCCCGCGCGTTCGCGGACGTCCAGCGCCGGATCCTCGGCGTCCTCCGCGAGGACGTGCCCCGGCGGATCGTGATGGACATCCTGCAATACGGCCAACGGAGCTTCGCGGACCTGCTGGCCGCGTCGGGAGTCTCGAAATCCACGCTCTCGTACCATCTCCACAAGCTCCTCGCACGGGAGATCCTCGTGCGGACGAAGCGCGGTCGGGAGAGCGTCTTCGCGATCAAGGACATGGCGGAGGTCGTCGACATCGTCGTCGCGAACCGCCGGAGCTTCCACGACGACGCGGTCGATCGGTTCGTCGAGACGTGGGGCAAGCTGCGCGCGTGAGACCGCCGTCGCTCAGCCCGCCTTCGTGACCTCGCGGACGAGGCTCGTCGCGTACGCCCCGCGCAGCAGCTCGAACTCGAGACGTAGGTCCGGGCCCTCGAACCGGGCCTCGAGCCCGCGCACGGGTGCGAGGACCTCCCGACGTGTGCCCTTGGACGAAATGCGCGGCAGGTCCGGGATGATGAAGTCCTCCGGACGGAGACCCTCCGAGGCGACGACCTCCTCCTCGATGCGGCCCGGCTCGCCCCCGGCGAACTCGGGTTGCGACCCAAACAGGATGGCGCTGACCCACGCCCGGCCCTCGCGGCACCGCGTGGCGACCCGGTCGACGTTGTCGCATGTCACGGTGATCGTCCGGTCTCGGTCCGGAAGCCCCGCCGCGTCCGCGGGAAGCACGAGGTCCCCCTCGACGGG